>SVJT01000025.1 GCA_015068865.1 Oscillospiraceae bacterium
GATCCAATATTGAGACCGATGATACACCCGAAGAATCTTTTGGTATGGTGATTTATTTTGTGCAAAAGGGCGATACGCTATGGGATATTGCCAAACATTATAAAACCGATTGCGACCGAATTGTTGTATTAAACAAGTTGGAAAACGAATTGCTGACGCCGGGGCAAAAGATTTTAATTCCCAGACCCATCCATTCTTGACAAACTGTGTTTCCTTGTGTACAATATACATAAATCCAATGATAAGGCGGTTACAGATGATGGGAAACACTCCTTGCGAAACCTGTGCAAATTATGTATATGACGAATTGGCAGACTGCTATTTCTGCACCATCAATTTAGACGAAGATGAAATGCGGCATTTTTTAATGGGGGCTTCTTTTAACTGTTCTTATTGGCGCAACGGAGATGATTATGCCGTCGTCGCCAAACAAAAATAGTTTTGGTTGGTGTATTTAGCGCAGACCGTGGGATGACTCCCACTATGAACAAACCTCACCTCTTGATGTACCTTCGTACATCGTCGGGATTCGGTTTATCCATTCTGCATCTAAATCCACTCAACCAAACAAACTGATGTTTTTAGCGCAGACCGCGGGAGTCTTCCTACTCTGAACAATACAATCAAACATTTTAAAAGGAATTCATAACACAATTATGAATTCCTTTTTTAATTATATTCCTGTCCCTTTTATTTTGGTACTGGCAAGTTGAGGCTTTTTTCATCATATAGTTAACTATCTGATGCGGAGGTGTCTTCATGTTTTCTTCTATTTTTCTATTTATCCTAAACTTTTTTCAGCATTTACCCTTTCTTCTTTCTTATGTTTCCAACAACGCCGGAACCTTTCCAAAACCATTGTCCCCAAAAGAGGAAGCCGACTGTATTGCCAGACTGACGCAAGGGGATGAAAGCGCACGAAACACGCTGATTGAGCATAACTTACGTCTGGTCGCACACATCGCCAAAAAATATACGCAAGCACCCGGTGCTGATAACGAAGATTTAATTTCCATTGGTACCGTTGGGTTAATTAAGGCAATTAATTCCTTTGACGGCAACAAAAACATACGCCTTGCCACCTATGCTGCCCGTTGCATTGAAAATGAGATTTTAATGTTTATGCGTTCCTCTAAAAAGTTGCAGCAGGAGGTTTCATTAAACGAGTGTTTAGGGAACGATTCTGACGGCAACGAAATTACCTTTATGGATATTTTAACTGCTGAAGACGAGGATGTAGCTGAGCAGGCTGACCTGAATATGGATATTCGCAAATTATACCGTCATATTGAAAGTGAACTGACTGAAAGAGAGAAAGAAATATTGCGTCTGCGATATGGCTTAAGCGGTAAAACCATGACTCAACGAAAAATTGCCAAAAAGATGGATATTTCCCGTTCTTATGTCTCCCGAATTGAAAAAAAGGCCATAAAAAAATTAGCCAACAAATTTAAAATCGAAGATACAAATAATTAAAGTTCAAAACCCGTTAAGACTTTTCTGTCCTAACGGGTTTTCGTTATACAAAAAAAGACTGTAGCAAAATGAATTCATTTTGCTACAGTCTTATAAACTAAATATCTTATTTATACCGACGCTTTAAGAAAACAACAAGTCCACCGGTTAAAATAGCAAGAGGAACAACCACTACTAAAACGGAGAACCACATCCAGAATTGACCACGGCTAACCAAAATTTGTCCGCTGGGAAGCTGTTTAACGCGAACGGTTAAGGTTGCATTACCGCCATTCATCCAGTTAATGGTGTTCAGCAGCACATCCTCATTGGCAAAGCTACCGTCTAAGGTCAGCTGGTCAAACGTAACAGATGAACCGCCAACAATGAGACGACCGGTGAAAATATCATAATCCACATTGCCGGTTTCGCGGGTAGCTGCAATTAAAATATCAAAAGGACCGTCTATATCCTCGTCAAACTTTCGAACATCTCCCTGCTCCATCATTTTTTCGATGCTCTCTTTTGCATAAGAATCGCCTTTTGTTGAAAGCAAGGTATCAATTTTAACGGAAGCGGGTTTTTCAGGCGCAACGGAAAAGCTATTTGCCGGACCGTAACCTGCACGTTTTTGACTTTCGCCTATGGGTGCCGTAATCTCATGTTCGCCAAGGTCTGCAAGCATATATGAGCCACCTACCATATTGGTTACATCTAAAATCACATGATTGTTACGGATAATACCCCAGTCTTCAGCCAAATATTTTTCCAGATTAGGCAGAGACGGAATCATTGGATCGAAATGAATCTGTACATTACCGCCTTTTTCTAAATACTTATCCAGTTTTGCAATTTCATCGCTTGAAAAATCCTGCTGAGGTACATTGATGACAATAACAGCTTTGCCTTCCTCCGGAAGTTCTTCTGTTAAAATGTCAATCGTGCCTACCTGGTAACCGTTGCGTTCCAACACTTCTCCAACTGATGTATAACCGGATTCACCATGACCTGTGGTGTAAACAACCTTGGATAAGTTAATACCGTCTACAAAGCTTGCCAGTTTTGCAGAGGTTAATCGTTCAATATAGCTGAAACCATTTTCGCTGAAGTATTCGCTGGCATTTACTGTTTCATGACGGTCTCCCTGACGGATAATCAAAGAACCAACAGAAAGGTACGCAATCTCCTGCATATAAGCCTGTACTTCTGCCGGATTTTTAATCACATTAACTTCACGAATATCAATTTTATCATTTCTCTGTCTGTAATTTTCCAACACATTTTTGACTGTAGAAAGCAGTTCGCTGTCTTGACCTGTTGTTAAAATCAAAATCTCTGTAGGCTTATCTATCTGGTCAACAATCTCTAAAGATTCTTCTGTCAAGGAAAAAATCTGATCTTCTGTAAAGTCAATCTCAAGGGCAATTTTACCGTTGAGTGTAATCAAAATAGCATTTAAAAGCAGCACCACAATGATTGCACCGATAATAAAGGCCTTGGAATTCAGCGAATAACGAAATTTTTTATTCATCTTTCCCATCCTTTCTTATTTCCACCGTCTTCTTTCAATCACACGGATTGTTAAGAAAACGAATAATCCTGCCAGACTGACAAAGTAGAACACCGGCACAACATTCAAGGTGCCCAGGGTGAAATCGTACATTCTGTTCTGAATGGAAATAAAATTCATCAGCCAATCCAAAGCCGTACCCAAAAAGCTAACAGGACCGGTTAGCACCTCTACAAAACGGATATTCAAACCACCAAACACCCACAGGAAGAAAATGATGCCCAGTGTAGATACTGCCGCAATAACCTGGCTTTCCGTAATGGAGGACATAAACATACCAATCGCTACAAAAAACAAGCCCATTAAGAACAGACCCAAATAGCCGATAACGGTTTGCGGAATCAGCGGTGTACCGTATAACTCCATAATAGGTACAAACAGCATTGTTACCAAAACACCAACCAGCAGAACAGTGGCTGCTGCCAGATATTTACCAAACACAATATCCGTTATCCGAACCGGTGCTGTGAGCAATAACTGGTCGGTTTTGCTTTTGCGTTCTTCTGAAAAAAGACGCATCGTAAGGACAGGGATAACAAATACAAAAATAAGGCTGACATTAGAGAAAAGCGGCGATAAATCTGTGCTGTTCCCCTGCAGATTAATTAACACAAACAGCAGGGATGCAAAAAAGATAAACGCGCTGAGAAAGATATACCCAATGGGTGTTTTAAAATATGCTTTTAATTCTCTTTTATAAATTGCTATCATTTCTCTGCTCCTTCCTCTGTTTCATTTTCCGGTGTTGCCGCTTCCTCGGAAGTTTCTTCCTTTGTTGCCTTTTGGCTGACAAACTCAACCTCATCTTCCTGGGTTTCTTCAAAGACCATACCGCCTTGACCTTTGGTTACTTCTAAGAAGATATCCTCCAGCGTAAGCTCTGTCGTCTCTAAAGACAGGATGGGGAGTTTTGCCTCTGCCAAGGCATAGAACATAGGGATTCTCACATCGGTATCCGGTTCAGCTTCCAAGATAAAGTCAATGGAATTAGCTTCTTTTCTGCCTAAGGATTTTAGATATTTAATGCCTTTAATGGGGGACAAGGTATCTAAAACTTTCCGTTCTTCACCGGCAATACGCACCTGGAATTTGTTCACATTGGAAATGGACTTTGCCAGGCTCTCCGGTGTGTCGCTGGCAACCAGCTTGCCCTTATTGATAATGATAACACGTTCACAAAGGGCATTCACTTCCTGCAGAATATGAGAAGACAGAATAACCGTATGTTCTCTGCCCAACTGTTTGATAACCGAACGGATTTCAATAATCTGCTTCGGGTCTAAGCCAACGGTAGGTTCGTCCAGAATCAGCACTTCAGGATTGCCGATCATCGCCTGTGCTAAACCCACACGCTGTTTATAACCTTTAGAAAGATTGGAAATTAAGCGGTCTTTTACATGGGTAATTTTCACGGTATCGCAAATTTTGGTGATATGTTCTTCCCGCTTTTCTTTCACACCTTTTAAATCATACACAAAATCTAAGTATTCCCACACCGTCATATCCATATAAAGAGGCGGTTGTTCGGGCAAATAACCGATTTTTTTCTTTGCTTCAACAGGGTTATCCAACACATTAAAACCGTCAACACTCACTTCTCCGCTTGTTGCAGACAAATACCCTGTTAAAATATTCATTGTTGTGGATTTACCGGCACCGTTAGGACCTAAAAAGCCGAGAATTTCTCCTTTTTTTACCGTAAAGGAGATGTTATCCACCGCCAAATGTTTTCCGTATTTTTTGGTAAGATTCTTAATCTCTACCATATGACGACCTCCCTATCATCTTAATCATGCTTTAAGCATATCATAAAATCATGTAATTTATATGAATAAAATATAAATTTCTGCGCAAAAGGCCGTAGAGAAACAAAAATGTTTTCCTACAGCCCGAATATATTATTCTGTTATGTCCTCTAAGGCCAAATGCAATTCTTTGAGCTGTTTGGGATCCACAAAAGTGGGCGCCTCCGTCATCAATTCTGACGCATCCTTCACCTTGGGGAAGGCGATGACATCACGAATAGAATCACGACCGGCTAAGAGCATAACCAAACGGTCCAAGCCGTATGCCATACCACCGTGAGGCGGTGTACCATAACGGAAGGCATTCATCAAATAACCAAACTGCTCCCAGGCCTTTTCTTTGGTAAAGCCCAAGGCTTCAAACATTGTCTGCTGAAGCTCTGTGTTGAAAATACGCAGGCTGCCGCCGCCAACTTCAGTTCCGTTAAATACCATATCATAAGCTTTTGCACGTGCTTTTTGCGGATTTTCCTTTAAGAGAGGAATATCCTCTTCCACGGGCATGGTGAAGGGATGGTGCTTTGCCACATAACGGTCTTCTTCTTCGCTGTACTCAAACAGCGGGAAGTCTGTTACCCACAAAAGGTCATATTCATCTTTCTTTAAAAGGTCAAAACGGCGGGCAAGTTCTAAACGCAGGTTACCCAAAGCATCGTAAACCACTTCGTTGCGGTCGGCAACAATCATAATAATGTCACCAACCTCTGCCTGCATAGTGGACAGAATACCGTCAATTTCTTCCTGAGTCAGGAACTTGGTGATGGAAGATTTCAGTTCATTTTCGCAAACATTAATCCATGCCATTCCCTTTGCTTTATAGAGCTTAACCACATCGGTTAACGCATCCAAATCGCGGCGGGAGAGCTTGCTGCCGCCACCCTTGCAGTTAATGGCACGAACACTGCCGCCGTTTGCCACAGCATCGGCAAAGACTTTAAAGCCACAGCCGGCTACAACACTTGACAAATCAACCAGTTCAAAGCCGAAACGGGTATCCGGCTTATCAGAACCGAAGCGATCCATGGCTTCCTGATAAGTCATCCGGCGGAAGGGTGTTTTTAAATCAACGCCCAGAATTTCTTTAAACACAAGCTTCATAAAGCCTTCGTTTACTTCCAGCACGTCATCAATGTTTACAAAGGACATTTCAAGGTCTATCTGTGTAAATTCCGGCTGACGGTCTGCACGCAGGTCTTCATCACGGAAGCATTTCACAATCTGAATATAACGGTCCATACCGGAGAGCATTAACAGCTGTTTGTAAAGCTGCGGAGACTGAGGCAGAGCATAAAAATGACCGGGATGCACACGGCTGGGCACCAGATAGTCACGGGCGCCTTCCGGTGTGGATTTAGTCAGCATCGGTGTTTCAATTTCCAAAAAGCCCTGGCTGTCAAAATAGTCACGAGCCAGCTTTGCCACTCTGTGACGAAGCTCCATAATCCGCTGCATATCAGGACGACGCAGGTCCAGATAACGGTATTTCAAGCGAATTTCTTCACGAACATCACTGTTTTCTTCAATATAAATCGGTGGTGTTTCCGCCACAGACAGAATACGAAGCTCTTTGGCGCGGATTTCCACCCGACCGGTAGCCATTTTATCGTTAATGGCTGCCGCATCACGGGGGATAACCTCACCCACAACAGCCAAAACAAATTCGTTACGAATGGTATCTGCCTTATCAAACAATTCTTTATTCTGCTCAGCGTTAAAGACAACCTGCACAATGCCGGAGCGGTCACGCAGACCGATGAAAATAACGCCGCCTAAGTTACGGTAGCTCTGTGCCCAACCCATAACGGTAACTTCGCTGCCTACATGTTCTTCACGCAAGGTGCCGCATTTATGGGTTCTTTTTAATCCCTGTAATGTTTCCATTTGTTATTCCTCCAAACTGCTGAAAAAGTTTCCCAAAGCATCTAAATTGACTTCTGTTACTTCACCGGTTTCCATATTTTTAAGCCCCGCTTTGCCGGCTTCAATTTCATTATCACCCAGCACAACGGTGTAACGGGCACCGATTTTATTGGCATATTTCATCTGCGCCTTCACGCTGCGGTTCATATAATCCCGTTCAACCGCCACGCCTTCCCGGCGGAGTTTTAAAACGAGATTCTGCACAAACATATCGGCCTTTTCACCAATGTGACCAATGTAAATATCCGGCACATCCTGACCGCCTAAATCAATATTTAAATTATCTAGCATCAAAAGCAAACGCTCAATGCCCAAGCCAAAACCAACCGCCGGCATTTCCGGACCGGAGAGCTCTGCCACCAGACCGTTATAGCGACCGCCGCCGCAAACCGTACCCTGTGCGCCAATATTTTTGGAGACAATTTCAAATACAGTTTTGGTGTAATAGTCAAGACCGCGGACAATGGTGCCGTCGATTGTGTAAGGGATGCCCATAGCATCCAAGCAAGAACGTAGTCTGTTAAAATGGCTTTCACAATCCGGACAGATGTTATCTAAAAGAATGGGTGCCGAATTGTAAATATCTTTACAGCTCTGCTGTTTGCAATCTAAAATACGCAAGGGATTTTTTTCATACCGCTGACGGCAGGTTTCACACAACTCGCCCAGATGGGGTTTGAAAAATTCCTTTAACTTCTCGTTATAAGCCTTGCGACAGGTGGGACAGCCAATGCTGTTGATTTCCAGCTCTACCCCTGTCACACCCAGACGGCGAAACAGTTCTAAAGCAAGAGAAATAACTTCTGCATCTAAAGCCGCATCTTCTGCACCAAACACCTCCACACCAAACTGATGGAAGGCGCGCAAACGACCTGCCTGGGGTTTTTCATAACGGAAGCAGGGGGTTACATAGTAAAGCTTTGCCGGCAATGCCTGAGCATATAATGAATGTTCCACCAAGCTGCGGACAACGGGGGATGTTCCCTCGGGACGCAGAGTGATGCTTCTGCCGCCTTTATCCATAAAGGTGTACATTTCTTTCTGCACCACATCGGTGGTTTCGCCTACACCACGCTCAAAAAGCTCTGTGTGCTCAAACACCGGCGTTCTGATTTCCTGATAGCCAAAATCGTGGCAGAGACCTTTCACTGCCTCTTCCACCTTATGCCATTTATATGACTCTTGTGGCAACACATCATGTGTTCCTCTTGGTGCCTTGATTTCCATAAGCACAAACTCCAATCCTATTGCCGGGCAATCCCCGACAAAATACTATACTTTATATTAAAACATAAATTACCTATTATATATTAATACAATTTTATATTATATCATATTGTAAATCAAATTGCAAATATTTATTTTTGTCAAAACAGTTTTTTTGAACATAAAAACACCGCCTGCCAAAAGCAAACGGTGTGTTAATTCTTATGTTCTATTTATGCACTCTGAAAAATTTACAAAACAGGCATTTTCCGCATTAATGGTCTGACAAGATTTTCATATTCACATTTTCAGAACATCGAAGGAACTGTTGACGTTAATTATCGATCAAGAGCTGAATATGACACCTTGCCCGATTTTGTTTCTACACCAACTTTAATGCCCATATCTTTAGCCGCACGATAAAGTGCTACATTTGCTGTAATTCTAGTATCCTGCACAATAGAAGCAAGTGCCGAAAGTAACAGTGCCAGTGCATTATATGCAAAAAACTCTATTATCGCATATAAAGCCCAGGAAAGTAAGGACGTAACGGCAGACATCATCGCTACTCCACTATCTACATTTATTTCATTTACCTCATTATACTTTCCTACTGCAGAAATAATTCCTACGACAATAAGTAGAATTAAAATTATTTTACCCCATTTTTTCAGCCATTCCACCCAAGTCCAAAGAGATTCAGAAACTGAATCTACTTTCTTACATTCCTCTAATGAAGCGGGAAATTTTCTCTCTTTCTCAAACATTTTTCTTCCTCCTTGCGATAATATAAATACATCATTTGTTGTATTTTCGATAATATTATACAACAAATGATGTAATATGTCAATATAAAAATGAAGGAGTTGATTTGTAATGGCATATTATAGAAGATTAAGGGATTTAAGAGAAGACAACGATTTAACCCAGACCCAACTTGTCAGAATATTAGATATGCATAAAACAACATACACAAATTATGAACAAGGAAAAAGAGAAATTCCCTTTGAACTCGTCATAAAACTTGCAAAATTTTATAATGTTTCTTTAGATTACATCGCAGAATTAATCAATGAACCACGCCCATTGAAAAATATAAAAAGAATATAGCGAAAAAAACAGCAAGGCTAATAATTAGCCTTGCTGATGAAACCGTTTTGAAATTCAAAACAAATGGTAACCAAAAAAATTATTTGAACTTTCTTTTTCTGGCTGCTTCGGACTTTTTCTTTCTTTTTACACTGGGCTTTTCGTAATGCTCTCTTTTTCTAATTTCTGAAAGAACGCCATCTTTTGCGCAGGAACGCTTAAAACGACGCAGGGCACTATCTAAAGATTCGTGATCTTTTAATCTGATTTCAGACATGTTTATTCCCTCCCTCCGGTACTTTGCGTTGGGTTTGATTTCTAATCAAAAAGTATGTGATGTAAAAAACTACAAAGTATATTATAACAATTATAATTCAAAATGTCAACAGAATATTTTATATATTTCACAAATTATTCAAGAATCTGTTTTTTTGCTCTCTTTTTCAGCCACAAACCGCCACAAAATATTGCGGTATTCTTCTGTAGCATAGTTAATGCCAATGCGGGGTGTGGCGCGATACTCAGGCTGCTTGCCGTCTTCAATCCACATCACATCCCCATTCACCAGGTCAATGCCGTTATGGGTTTTATCGATTCCCATCGCTTTTGTCAGCTTGCCGGGACCGTCATATACCCCTGCACCCCGAATCAAAACCCCTTGAGGCACATTCTCTTCGCCGCAAATCACATTCATTAAATGATACATACCGTAGCAAAGGTAAACATAGGCACAACCACCCCGACGGTATAACAGCTCCGTCCGTTTTGTCCGCCCTTTATGAGCGTGACAAGCGGTGTCTTGTTCTGTATAGTAAGCCTCTGTCTCCGTGATGGGTAACTTAAGAACGCCGTCTTCTGTTTTCAGGCAAAGAAATTTTCCCAGCAAAAGCGGTGCCAGTTCCACGGCATTTTTATCATAAAACTCTTGGGTCATCCGTTTTCCTTTTACCATGACTGATACCCGATAGTTTCTGAATGTGGCTTTCTGACCTTCTGACGTACTCCTTCTTTTTCTGCGTAACCCATTGCCACCACCAAACGGACGGTAATGTCTTCGGGAATATTTAAAAGCTCTTTGATTTTATTTTCGCGGAAACAGCCCAAAATACAGGTGGATGCCCCTTGGTCTGCTGCCGCCAGCGTGAGCATCATGGTCACCATACCCACATCCATCTGTGCAAACCGCTGACGGTCTCCTGAAACCCCTTCCTTTAAGCTGGCTTTGGTTTCACAAATGACAACAAAGGTTGAAACCTTATCGGCAAAGCGATTTAAGCCTGCTGCCTGAACCATAGGTCTCAGTTTTTCTGCCACTTCCCCTTCCACAGCAATCAGCCGCCAGGGCTGAGAATTGCAAGCCGAAGGAGAAAGGCAAGCTGTTTCTAAAATCTCCTGTAACAATTCATGCGGCACCGGTCGACCGTCATACGCACGGCAGCTTTCGCGTTTTAAAGCAAGTTCTTTAAACATAAACAAAAAACATCCTTTCAATTTTTCATTTTTTTACTTCGTATGTAAACATAAGATTCGGTAATACTGTTTTTAGAACAAAATAAAAGAGGAATTACCTATGGAAACTTTTCATATTAAAGGTCAAAAGCCCTTATACGGCACCATTGCCGTTTCCGGCTCTAAAAATGCCGCTCTGCCCATTTTAGCTGCATCTTTACTGACAGATAAACCGGTTTTGTTAGAGAGAGTGCCTGCCCTTTCCGATATAACCGTTATGTGTGATATTTTATCCGCTTTGGGATGCTCCGTTACCTATACAGCAGAAAATTCGCTTACTCTGGAAACTGCCGGATTTTCCCGATATAAACTGCCCTATGATTTAACCGGACGTCTGCGCGGTTCCTTTTTGGTTATGGGACCGCTCCTGGCACGTTTTGGTCGCGCCGCTATTTCTCTGCCCGGTGGCTGCGCCATTGGTGCTCGACCTGTGGATTTGCATTTAAAAGGCTTATCCGCATTGGGGGCAACCTTTAAAAACACAAAAGGCACCATTGAAGGAACCGCCAAAAAGCTTGTCGGTTCGAAAATCTATCTGGATTTTCCCAGCGTTGGTGCCACGGAAAACATTATGTCTGCTGCTGTTTTGGCAGAAGGCACTACCATTATTGAAAATGCCGCTACTGAGCCGGAAATTGTAGATCTGGCCAATTTTTTATGCTCTATGGGCGGAAAAATTTTAGGTGCAGGGAGCAATACCGTTAAAATCATCGGTGTCACTGGTCTCACCGGTACCCGCTATGTCATTATGCCCGACCGCATTGAAGCCGGCACACTCTTAACAGCCGCCGCTATTACCGGCGGACAGGTGACCGTCACCGGCATCCGCCCGGAGTCTCTAAAACCCCTCACCGCCAAATTAACAGAAATGAATATACCCATTACCGTGCAAAATAACACAATTACCGTAGAACCGAGAAAGACCATGCGGGCCGTAGATATTAAAACCCTGCCCTTTCCCGGATTCCCGACGGATATGCAGGCGCCAATGACCGCCTTGTTATCCCTTTCTGAAGGCACCGGCATTATCACGGAAACGGTTTTTGAAAACCGTTTTATGCACGTCGGCGAGTTATGCCGTATGGGAGCTTCCATTAAGGTTTCCGGCAGAAATGCAGTCATTGAAGGAAAAAAACATCTCTCCGGTGCCAAAGTAAAAGCCACGGATTTGCGCGCCGGTGCAGCATTGGTGCTTGCCGGTTTGGCCGCCCGTGGCGATACTGAAATTTCGGATATTTATCACATTGACCGAGGCTATGATGCCCTGGAAAAAAAGCTCCGGAGCCTTGGTGCCGAGATTGAGCGAAAGTCTTAATGGCTTTCAATGTAGCGGAGAGCCGAAAAGGCTGCCACTGCACCGTCTGCCGCCGCTGTAATGACCTGTCGCAAGGGTTTTTTCCGCAAATCCCCTGCAGCAAAGACCCCAGGAATTCCGGTTTTCATTTCCTCATCAGTTTCCACATAACCACCATCGGTAAGGGCTAACTTTCCTTCCAGAAGTTCTGTGTTAGGTTGTGTGCCCACCGCCACAAAAATACCGTTGACGGAAAGCTCCGTTTCCTCCTCCGTCGCCACATTGGAAACAATTATCGTTTCCACCGCATTGTTGCCCTTGATTTCCTTCACAACAGAAGAAAGCACCAATTCTACATTATCAAGGCTTTTCACCTGTTCAGAAAGAGCCTGCACGCCACGGAAGGCATCCCTACGGTGAATCAGATATACCTTCCGGCAGTATTTCGCCAAAAACAAAGCATCTTCTAAAGCGGTATCGCCACCGCCTATCACGGCAACGGTTTTATCTTTATATAGTGCCCCATCGCAGGTAGCACAATAAGAAACACCTCTGCCACGAAAAGCATCCTCCCCCGACACACCTAGTTTTCGAGGCTGAGCACCCATACAGGCGATAAAGGCTTTTGCCGTGAGCACCCCTTTTGCAGTCGTAATTGTTTTTACATCACCGGAGAGTTCCAGTTCTTTAATTTCTTCATATTTAATTTCTGCGCCGGCATCCTTTGCCTGCTGTTCCATATTCATCGCTAAGGTAATGGCATCCACCCCACCGGGGAAACCAATATAATTTTCTAAGGTTGTGGTGGTGGACATTTGTCCGCCGGCAAACATTTTTTCTAATAGCAAACAAGAAAGACCGGACCGCGCTGCATATAAAGCTGCGTTTAAGCCGGCAGGACCTCCTCCGGCAATGATGACATCATAATCCATATTAGTTTTCCTCCGATTCTAAAAGAGCCGAAATCTTTTCATAAAAACCGTAAGGGTCTTCACGGAACTTGCGGCACATAGAAAGCGCCCGTTTTTTGCTACCTGCAAATAAGGAGATGGCCAGCAAGGAATTTTTACCCTCTTTCAGTTCCAATTCGGCACAAAACATACCGTCACCCACCGGCTGTACATCACAGCGGATGGCTTTGCGGCTGGTTTCATTTTTATAATACTGGTCAATGGCATCCTTTAAGCTGTTTTTCACGCTGGCTAAGAGCTTATTTTCAAACATGGTAATCATATCTTCGCCGGAGCTTGTCAGCACATATTTATCCATTTCATCCCGCCAGACGGTTTTCATATGGTTTTCATTTTTAAGCTCTTCAATTATATTGCATAGCTCCAGAAAATCCACACTGGTGCCTTCTAACATACAATGCTTTAATTCCACATCACTGACAGGAATATCAGCATAGAAAAGCACATATAAAATGGCCAGTTTAATTTCCACCGGGTCTTTTAATCTATAATATACGTTTTCCCAAATATTCTTTTTCATACGGAAACTCCTTTTCAAATATTCCAATATTAGTTATATCATATTTTCCTTCATAAAGCAACAAAAAAACTTCCATATATTGAAATGATTTTCCTTTTGTGTTACAATGAATACAGATAGAATATTATGACATAAAATTCCTCCGGAGGTCAACATGATACAGGAAATTTCGGGTGCTAACCACCCCATTATAAAAAAAATTGCCAGTTTAAAAGAAAAAAAGTACCGGGAGCGGTACGGTGAATTTTTGGTAGAAGGTGCCATGTCTGTTTTGTGGGCACTTGATTCTCACTATGAAGTCAGAGTCGTGATTATGAGCACCGACTTTGTATTGCCCGACTCCTTTACCGGCAAACTGGATGATCAAACAGTTTACCGCGTACCCCCTCATCTTTTTGCCAAAATGGCTGATACCAAAACTCCGCAAGGCATTTTGTGCACCTGCGCCCTGCCCTCTGCTGAGGCTCTGCCAAAAGAGGGGTTATACATATACTGCGACCGTGTCCGTGACCCGGGGAACGTTGGCTCCATCATTCGTTCAGCAGACGCTATGGGGTTTTGCGGTGTCCTCCTTTCTCCTGAGAGCGTAGACCCCTTTAATCCTAAACTGGTGCGGTCTACCATGGGGTCTTTGTTTCACGTTGACATTTATACCGATGTGGATTATGATGCCCTTTGCACCTTACAAAAACAAGGCTTTTCATTCGCCGTTTCTGCTCTGACGGATAACAGCATTCCGTCAACGGAATGGTCGGCAGAAAAAAACACTATCGTTTCTGTGGGAAACGAGGCACAAGGTGTTTCAAGCGAAACTCTTTCCCTGGCTGATGTGGTTGTTAAAATTCCCATGGCAGGCAGTGCCGAATCTTTAAATGTGGCTGCCGCTGCCGCTATTTTAATGTATGAAGCCGGTATGAAAAACAGAAAGTAAAAGGACTGGATGCTATGACAAACCCCTTTATGGAAGAAGCTATAAAAGAAGCACAAAAAGCCGCCGAAATGGGCGAAGTCCCTGTAGGTGCGGTTTTGGTTAAAAATGAAAAAATCCTGTGCCGCGCTCACAATGTAACAGAGCGGGAACAGGATATATTAGCTCATGCTGAAATGCTGGTGATGAAAGAGGCGCTCCAAAAACTTGGCACCAAACGGCTCACCGGCTGTTCTTTATACGTCACCTTAGAGCCTTGCCCTATGTGCACCGGGGCTATTTTACTTGCCCGCCCCGATCGGGTATATTTCGGTGCTTACGACCCGGAAGCCGGTGCCTGCGGTGGCAAAAACGATTTACTCCGGGGCACCTCTATTGACGTATACGGCGGTATGATGGAAGCACCTTGCGCTGAACTGTTAAAAACATTTTTTCAAAGCCTTCGATAAGGCTTTTCTTCTTTTACATAAGAAATAAAAGGAATGTCCCATTTTTCTCTGCAATTTGCCATTTGCTGATACAGTTCTTCTTCACTTGCCAAAAGCACGAAATAAGCAAGCATTTCATCTGCTTTATGTGCATATTTTCCATAATCTTTCGTTTCAGCATATGCCCAACCCTCGTCTTCAAATATTGTTTGCGCTGCTGAGGCTATTTCGTCTTTTTTCTCTTTTTGTTTTCCTAAACAAAGAGATACTTTATAGAGATTTTCCTCCCTTTGTTTGCTTTTTTTATATCCTGCCAGCAAAATAGCCAGTGCCCCTATGACACCGATGGCAAGATTCACTTTTTTAAAATCTTTTCGATTTGCTGTCAATCTTCTTTTCACCATTTTTCTCCCTCATTTCACATCTTTATGGTAGCATACCCTATGTATTTTGTCAAGAAAACTCCCTTTTTTGAAGTTTATGAAAAAAGTGCTGGAAAACTGTACATATTTATGATATAATAATTATAATTGTATGTTAAAAAGAAAAAGATAGTTTAATTTTTATATATGCTTACGAACGGTTTACTTTACATAAAGGAGTTTTGATACAATGGCAACCACAAAAAGAAAGCCTGCAAAAAAAGCAAAGAAAACTACACAAACTTCTGTTGCCTCCCCTATGAAAAGCGAGTTTTTAACTCTGTTTGTCATTGTGGCAGGGCTTCTATTTGCTGTGTTTATGTATTTTCCCAGCGGCATTGTCGGAAAATGGATCAGAATGCTTTTCACCGGCTTATTCGGTTTACCGGCTTATGTGTTGCCTGTTATTTTTTTGGTTTTCAGTATTCACCGTGCCATTGGCAAACAGTTTGAAGAAAACAAGAAAAAATACGTACAGTCTGCACTGACGGTTCTTTCTCTTTCCAGCTTATTTCAGTTATTCTCCGGCAATCCGGCTGTGAATCCTTTCTTAGGACCCAGTTTATCCGGCTATTGGGTTGGCGGTATAAACGGTTTGGGCGGCGGCGTCTTAGGTGGCATTTTATGCGATATTTTCGCCAACACCGTAGGCGGTATTGCGGCCGGCATTATTTTGATTACGATTTTAATCGTTCTCATTATGGTTTTAACAAAATGGTCTCCTCTAAAGGCTCTTTTGCGCCTTATCGTCCGTTGCTTTATGGATGTAAAGGCGGCTCGTCGTGAAATTGAAGAAGAGGTTGCCGAAGAAATTGCGGTTGAGAAAAAACAGACGCCCAAAAAGAAACCTATGCCCAATTTCGGGGATGAGGAAGTAACCAGAGAACGCAGCGACCATTTGGTAATCCCCAAGCCTTATGATGATGAAGACTATATTCCCGACTCCATTAAAGATGTTATCATTGACGGAGACAATCTGGATGAAGCTCCTTATGACTTTAAAGATTTAGATGCTATTTTAGACGAAGCACTGCCAACCGGTCCGGAAAAACCACAGGAACCCTCACCGTTTTCCGTTAAAGCCGAAGACATTGAATCTGAAGAAACAGAACCCGAAAAACCGGGGACACCGTTAGAAAAAGTGCAATCCCTCACCGTGGAAGAAACAGAAGAAATTGCCCAAGAGCTGGAAGAAGCTTTCGAGCGAATTCCCTATACCTTCCCTGATATGGATTTGTTAAATCGCGGTAGCGACAGTTCTGATTCTGCCGATTCAAGAACCGAATTAAAAGAAACTGCCACCAAGCTGATTGCCACTTTAAAAAGCTTTAACGTGGATGCTAAACTGTTAAACGTCAGCAAAGGTCCCACCGTTACCCGTTATGAATTAAAGCCCGGTGAAGGTGTTAAGGTAAGCAAAATTGTTGGACTTTCTGATGATATTGCCCTGCGTTTGGCGGCTACCGGTGTGCGTATTGAAGCACCCATTCCCAACAAAGAGGCCATTGGCATCGAAATCCCCAACAAAACCGTTGCCACCGTCAGCATCCGTGAGGTGCTGGATTCAGAAGAATTCCGCTCCTTCCCCTCTAAGCTGGCCTTTGCTCTGGGTAAAGACATTGCCGGCAAAAACGTGGTGGTGGACTTAGGCAAAATGCCGCACGTGCTCATCGCCGGTGCTACCGGTTCCGGTAAGAGTGTTTGTATTAACACCTTAATTACCAGTATTATTTATAAAGCCGACCCCAACGAAGTCAAGCTGTTGATGATTGACCCCAAGGTGGTTGAGTTGAGCATTTATAACGGCATTCCCCATCTGATGATTCCCGTTGTAACAGATCCTCGCCGTGCTTCCGGCGCTCTTTACTGGGCGGTACAGGAAATGACACGTCGTTATGCCATGTTTGCTGAAAGCAATGTGCGTGATTTAAAGGGTTACAACGAAATGATTTTAGAATCCGGTGGCGAAAACACGCTGCCCCAGGTTGTGATTATTATCGACGAATTGGCTGACCTGATGATGGTTGCCCCCGGCGAAGTGGAAGATTCCATCTGTCGTTTGGCACAGATGGCACGTGCCGCCGGTATGCATTTAGTCATTGCTACCCAGCGTCCTTCCGTTGACGTTATTACCGGTATCATCAAAGCCAACATCCCGTCTCGTATTGCCTTTGCAGTGTCTTCACAAATCGACAGCCGTACCATTTTGGATGCCGGCGGCGCCGATAAGCTTTTAGGTCGCGGTGATATGCTCTTTGCGCCTGTTGGTGCACCTAAGCCAACCCGTCTGCAGGGTGCATTTATCTCTGATAAAGAGGTTGAACGCGTGGTTGAATTCATCAAAAGTGGCTCTACCGTCCGCTATGATGAGGATGTATTAGAGAAAATCGAAAACGGCAAGGTAGTTAACATTTCCGGCAACAACGGCGACCACGATGCCGGTGATAATGATGAACTGTTGCCCCGTGCTATTGAAATTGCTGTGGATACCGGCAAAATTTCTGCTTCTTATCTGCAGAGACGGTTAAAAATCGGCTTCTCCCGTGCCGCCAGAATTGTGGACCAGATGGAAGAGCGTGGCTGGATTGGCCCTCAGGACGGCAGCAAACCCAGAGAGGTATTACTCTCTAAAGAAGATTACTTAGAAATGAGCATTCAGT
>SVJT01000026.1 GCA_015068865.1 Oscillospiraceae bacterium
TTTACATAGAAAGAACACCTACATAACCCATTTATGGGTAGCTAGTAGTAATTGCATGGCTGGCAGGCCAATAAAAAGCGCACTTGTGCGCAGCCAGTAAAGGGTAGGGCTATGCCCGAAAATGAAAAACCACCCGCTATGCGGGTGGATATTTGTTATAATTTTTTAATAATATGTTGAATATACAAATCAACCACATCAATATCGGTCAGGTGATAGAGCATTCTGGCACCGACCACATCTTCCATTTCGTTTAAAATGGCTTCGCCGTTTTCAAACATAAAGTCAATGCCGGCATAGTCGATGTCCAACACGGAGGTAATTTTCTTTATCATACCAAGTTCCCGTTCCGTCAGCTCATATTTCTGAGCCGAACCGCCTAAACAGTAATTACTCCGGAAGTCGTTATCCTGACAGCGAAGCATAGCGGCTACGGGTTTTCCACCAATAATGTAAACCCGCAAATCCCGACCTAAATCCGAAACAGGTTGTTGGAGCAGGAAGGTTTTGTGGTCATAATCCTGCAGAATTTCCTTCAGCTTTTCTTCATCATCCACCCAAAGCACATCCTGACCGCCGTGACCGTCGCGGGGTTTAATCACTAAAGGATAACCTAAATCTTTAGCTTCTGTTACAGCATTTTCTTTGCGAGCCAACCGGGTGACGGGGATGGGAATATTCAGTTTTGCAGCCAGTTGCAGGGTTTTAAATTTGTCGTTGGCAATGGCAGATACCCGGGCATTGTTAAACACGCGATATCCCATGAGCTCCAAATGCTCTGAAAAGGTAGGCTCATCGGCACGCATAACAATAAAATCCGGTTTGGAAAGAGCTTCGCCTTCATAGGTCAGGGAAGAACTTTCGCTGCCTGTGCCATAAGAAAAATTCTCATAGTATTTAAGTGTTATGGTTATGCCGTATTTTTGACAGGTTTCCTCATAAAAAGTTATGTAATGTTTGTTTCGTTCTGCATCGCTTTTGCGATAAATTAACCATCCTTCCAAAACTGTCACCTCTTAAATATTCTTTGCTATATGGTCAAGAATTGCTTCGGCTACATTGACACCGGTGCAACTGTATAAGTTTTTAAAATGAGCATTGGAATTAATTTCGCATAAAATCGGTTCGTTATGTTCGCCGAATAAAAAGTCCACACCGGCAAAATCCAAGCCTAAGATGCTGCAAGCGGTGACTGCCAGTTCTTTTTGTTCTTCCGTTGGTTCGTAGGCCTTCATTTTGCCGCCGTTTGTGATGTTGGCACGGAAATCTCCCTGATCGTTATAACGATACATAGCGGCAACAACTTGCTTGCCAACGACCTGCAGACGCACGTCACGACCTTTACTGGAATCAATAAACTCCTGCATGATAAAAGGTGTGCCTGCCAGTTTTTTGACCAGTGTTTCTGCATCTTCCAATGTGTTTGCAAGATAAACCTGAAAACCGAAGGAACCATAGCATTCTTTTATAACCATAGGCAATCCCAAAACTTCTACGGCGCGTTTAACAAAAGAAACATCAGGGTAACCGACGGCAGGATAGGTCATGGGTGCACAAATTGTTTTCGGCATGGGAATTTGACCGGCAAGGTTTAAATGAGTCAGGCTTTTGTCATCGCATAAGCTGATGGCGCGGGCATTGTTAAAAACTTTCAAACCCAAGTTTTCCAGTGCGGAAGCCAAACGGATATCTTTATCCCAGAACAGTACAAAATCCGGTAGCGGTTCCGAAGATAATAGACCTTGTCCGATTTCATTCATTAAGTCAACACCGGTTTTTAATATTAATGCTATATCAACGTTTTCGGCTGCTTTTCGCAACCAGTCATAATGCTCTGTGAATTTGTTTGTTGCCAAAAAATGATTGACAACCAGCCAGCCGGTTTTCATTTCGTTTCCTCGCTTATGATTCATTCTGAGTTTATTGTATCATAAAATCCTACTGAATTCAATGATTTTATGTGCAAGTTAAAATTGGAAAAATTTTCAAAATTGAGTCATAATGCGACAAGTTTTTTGGAACTAGCGTGCTATAATGGATTTAAAAGGTTAAACGGAGGATACGGTATGGAAATTAAAATATATGTGGATGTTTTGCTTTTAATCAATATGGTATTTGACTATCTTTTATTATGGACAACAAGCTTTTTGATCCACCGTCGTGTAGAGACGTTAAGGTTATTGATTATTTCCTTTTTTGGCGGTTTATATGCTGTTTGCGTATTCTTTTTACCGGATTTTGTATACAATCTTCCTTGCAAACTCCTCGTGGGAGGAGGGATGACACTTGCGGCTTTTCGTCCGAATTCGGTGAAGAAGAGTCTACAGTATGTTCTGGTATTTTTTACGGTGGTGTTTGTTCTTGGCGGTATGGGGTTTTGTCTTTTGAACTATACCGGTTTTGGAAGTGTTTTCGGTGCAGTTTATCACAACGGCTCATTGTATATAAATTTGCCGGTTTATTTGCTGTTATTGTTAATTGTTGTATGTTATATGATGTTGAAAACCGTGTTTGCGATTGGAGCGAGAATTGCTGTAAACGGAAAACAAATTATGCTTTTAAGAATAGATTTAAATGGAAAAAGTGTTCAGCTTAAGGGGTTTTATGACAGTGGGAATCTGCTGCGTGACCATCAGAACAGAGGGGTGATTGTAGCAGAATGGCAAAGTATGAAGTCGTTATTCGGCAATGCAGATTCTCCGGAAGAGACAGAGATGGAATGGCTATCCCTGGAATTTACATCTCTTAACGGAAAAGGAAAGTTATTGGCTTTTACGCCGGATGCAATCTATATTGATAAGGGACGCAGACTGCAGCAAATGGAGACACTCTGTGTTGCTGTTACTGCTGAAACACTAGATTTTTATAATAATTGGGATGCAATTTTGCCCCATGATTTTGAGGGAGTTGATGAAAGAAATGAAGCAATTATTGTTCAAAAGGTTAATGGCTGTTGTCAGAGTTCGGGGCAAACAAATATTTGAATGGCTAACAGATACTGAAAACCCCATATTTTACATAGGCGGTAGCGATGCGCTGCCGGCACCTTTGTCAACGGAGGAGGAAACAGAATTTCTCAAACAACTTACACCAGATGCGGTTGAAATTAAAAAAATACTGATTGAGCATAATCTTCGGTTAGTTGTATATGTAGCACGGAAGTTTGAAAACACAGGTGTACACATTGAGGATTTAATATCTATCGGCTCCATTGGGTTAATTAAGGCAATTAACACCTTTGATACAGGCAAAAATATCAAACTGGCCACCTATGCCTCCCGTTGTATTGAAAATGAAATTTTAATGCATTTGCGGAAAAATCACAATATGAAAACGGAAGTTTCTATCGATGAACCCTTAAATACCGATTGGGACGGTAATGAGCTGTTGCTTTCAGATGTATTGGGGACGGAAAGTGACGAAATATCAAGAAAAATAGAGGAGGAGGTAGACCGGCAGATGCTATATACTGCTATAGAACGGTTATCTCCCAGGGAAAAACGGATTATGGAACTACGCTTTGGTTTATATTCCGGTAACGAAAAAACACAAAAAGAAGTCGCCGATATGCTGGGAATTTCCCAATCTTATATTTCACGATTGGAAAAACGCATTATCGAGCGACTGAAAAAGGAGTTTGCCAAACTGGCACAGTGAACATCATTCTGTTATAATGACGTTGACGGGGCAACCCTCGGCGGATTCTTTAACGGCATCTTCCTGTTCCGGTGCCGGTTGGCTGTATACTTCTGCTGTGCCGTCATCCTGCATGCGGAAAACCTCGGGACAGGTGCTTGCACATAATCCGCAACCAATACAGCCTTCTATAATTGTAGCTTTCATTTTAAATGCCTCCTGATATTTAATTATTATTATGGTGGCATTTTTTTGTGATTTTATGCATGAAATTCCCCGAGAACAAAAAAATAACCCAATCCCTGATGGTGATGACAGACATCGTCAAAAGGTGATAGCGACAGCGAACCGTTGTGAGAACATTTACAAACGAACAGGTGAGCGGAGCGTGAATTTTGACGAAAGAGGAGGAACAGTAAAGACAGTGACAGATTTTTTTTACAAAAAAAATCGGAACGAGCGAAACTGATTCCGACGAGGTGCCCCTGGAGAGATACTCTGCGCCGGGGTGTTTTCGACCGCTGTTGGCGGTACCCGAAAACACTTGCCGTGCTCGAGCTTCGCAGACCGAATCGTGTTACTCTTCGGCTGCTACGACGAACTCCTTCGAGAGTTCTTAATTCCCCGAGAACAAAAAAATAACCCAATCCCTGATGGTGATGACAGACATCGTCAAAAGGTGATAGCGACAGCGAACCGTTGTGAGAACATTTACAAACGAACAGGTGAGCGGAGCGTGAATTTTGACGAAAGAGGAGGAACAGTAAAGACAGTGACAGATTTTTTTACAAAAAAAATCGGAACGAGCGAAACTGATTCCGACGAGGTGCGCCTGGAGAGATACTCTGCGCCGGGGTGTTTTCGACCGCTGTTGGCGGTACCCGAAAACACTTGCCGTGCTCGAGCTTCGCAGACCGAATCGTGTTACTCTTCGGCTGCTACGACGAACTCCTTCGGGAGTTCTCAATTCCCCGAGAACAAAAAAATAACCCAATCCCTGATGGGATTGAGTTATTTTGGTGCGCCTGGAGAGATTCGAACTCCCGACCTACTGGTTCGTAGCCAGGCACTCTATCCAGCTGAGCTACAGGCGCAAATACACTGTTTGCAATTTCGCAACAGTGATATTATAGCACAAGAAAAATCAAAATGCAAGTGTTTTGTTAAAAAAAGTTTAAAATCTTAAACTTCGTCTTCGGGCACGAACAGAAAGGACCAATCCGACTGCTATAAAGTTTGTAAGGACGCTGGAACCGCCGTAACTTAAAAAGGGTAGCGGAATACCGGTAACAGGCATTAAACCGATGCACATCATAATGTTTTCGAAGGTATGAAAAATATACATAGCGGCAATGCCGATGCACATAAAACTGCCTAAGCTGTCTTTTGCCTGAAGACCGTTATGGATGCAACGAATAATTAAAATCAGCAAAAGAATCATAATAATAACACAACCAATGAAACCAAACTCCTCACCGATGACACCGAAAATAAAGTCGGTTTCTTTTTCCGGTAACATTCCTAACTGGTTTTGGGGTCCCTGCATATATCCCCTGCCCAAGAATTCGCCGGAACCAATGGCAATTTTAGATTGGAGCACTTGATAACCGGAGCCGGTAGCATCTCGCTCAGGATTGAAAAATACCAAAATTCTTTCTCTTTGATAAGGCTTCATTAAGACAAAAAAGGCAAAGGGCATAAAGGCTGCAACGGAAATAATAGCGGCAATGATATATTTATAAGACAATCCGGCGGCGAACAGCATACATAAACACATAAACAGAAAGACCAATGCTGTACCGGTATCATTCTGAAGCACAACAAGACCGGCTAAAACACTGAAAAAGAGTAAAAGCTTACAAAGGGTTTTCGGGGCGTTGATGCTTTCGTGATTTTTGGATAATTGAATGGAAAAGGTGATGCAAAATGCAATTTTAACCAATTCAGAGGGCTGGATACCAATACCGCCTACACGAATCCAACTGTTGGCACCGGTTTCTGCCTTGCCCTGTCCGAAGATTAAAACGAAAACCAGAACGCAGATACTGCCAATGTACAGGAGTTTGGAAAAACCAGTATAGGATTCATAGTCGATCATGGATACAACCAGCATTAAAACAATACCCAAGCCGACAGCAATAGACTGTACCAAGAGCTGGCGATTTCCCGGCTCTGATTTTGTAGCGCTTGCAATCATCAGAATACCAATCCCTGCCAGCAACAAAACCACAGCGATTAAAACATAATCTAATTGTTTGAAAAAGTTTTTTAAGTCTCTCATAATGTTTCTCCGTTACTGAATCTACATATCAAGATATAGTTATTATATCAAAAAAAATTGATTCAGTAAAGATTTTTTTGATTTTAATTGATGCAGAAGACCGATAGCATACTGCCCTTCACAGCGGCCTTTGGGAACGAACTGCATTTGCAGTGATTTTTATTGTATTATATTCCCTTTTTACTGCGTTTGTCAATAGACTCTGTGAAAAGAAAGGAGACAAGGAAAATTTTTAAAAAATGTATGGACTTTGTTCTTTTGCTGTGTTAAAATATGGATAAACAGATTTCGTAAAAAGTGGAGGGATTGTGATGATGGAAGGACAACTTCCAAAGGCCTGGAACGAATTGATTGAAAAACTTTCTTTTGTTCCGGCAGTGGTAAAGGCCATTGAAAAAATTCACGATACCGGCTGGAGTGCCAGTGCTGATAAACATGACCATTATGAAATGGTGTATGTCAAAAAAGGGACAGCAACTTTTGTGATTGACGGCATTGATGTGAATATGGTGCCCAATTCTGTTGTTATTATTAAACCCCAGAAAGCTCACAAATTTATTGTTAAGTCTGAAAGCTGTGAGTTGATTGTTCTTTCCTTTAAGTTTAAAGGGAAGAAAGACGGCAATCACGATTCCTTGACTGATTTTATGGATTATATTGAGGATGAATCCAGCGGCTCGCATATTTACTTGAAACTGGGGAAGAAAAATGATATTGTTCATGTGATGAACCGGATTTTACGGGAACGGATGAAATTCCAGGTTTGGGGAGACTTTTTAAGCTGCCTTTTGGTTTTGGAATTGTTTGTACTGTTGTCCCGTGCGCTGAAGCAGGAATGGGAACAGAGTTCCAAAAACCGCAATTTAAAGCTTCACGAGCTGTTGAATATTGCGAAGGAATACATAGATAATAACTATGCAAAGGAATTAACTTTATCTCAGGTGGCAAAATATATTTATTTGTCAGACAGTTACTTTGCCCATTCTTTTAAAGATAAATTCGGCATCAGTCCTAAAAGTTATATTTTGAAAATCCGCATTGAGGCAGCGAAAGAGCTTTTGGAGAATACAGATTTGAAGATTGCTGATGTGGCTCTTTCTGTGGGTTTTTCCAGTCAGCAGAGATTTAACGATATTTTCAGAAAGTACACAGAGGTGACACCATTAAAATTCCGACAGCAGAAAAAAGTGGAAAAAATTAACCGAGAATAACAAAAAAGTGAGCTGTAAATTGATTTTTACAGCTCATTTTTGATTTTTACAGAGATTCTTAATAGCGTCTGGGAACCATTCCACCATAGCTGTTCTGATTGGCAGGAGAGCTTTCGTAGCCTAAACGGTTGCCACGGTTACTGCTGGGAGTTTGGCGGAAGAAAGTAACAAATTTAATAGAGAATAAATCGCAAACTATGTAACGGTCGGTTTCCTGCTCGTAGAGAGTGACAAAATTGTTGCCAACGGCATACAGGATACCCTCTTTTTCTGTCAGTCCATTGGTGCCGATTAAAAACTCAATGACTACGAAGTAGCCTAAATTGTTTTGCAGAGCGGCTTGAAAAGAACCTAAATAGGCTTCTTCGGTGGTTTGAGGATTACCCACATTCATAGGGTTTTCTTCCGGTGCCGGATTAGGCTGACCGCCATTGTTGGAATTGGGGGGAGAATAAAAATATCCCGGAATACTGCGACCACCGGTTTCGGGGGAGGTGCCTTGGGTATAATTTGGTTCTCGTTCTTCCTGCATATAGGGCATGGTATCGTTTGCCATACTTCACATTCCTTTCTGATTTGATTTAAGTCTGAAAGTAAGCATCCGTTGGATTGTAAAAACAATGATTCACCACCCGGGTGACAAAGACGCCGACCTGACTGGGAAAGTTTTGCTGACAGGTGGGACGGTAGGGGTTGAAAAACCAGAGAGCTTGCCCCAGGGGTGGCAATCGGTTGCCGGCAATGGCCCAGTCGGCAATGGCGAAATGGATTGCTTCCGGTCGCATATTATAAATATTTTGTGCGTTATACCGTCCGGCGACCACTTCTTTCACACAGGTAAATTGACCCGGCTGGAAAATAATGTTCCGTATGCTGCCCCGACCAATGCGAGCATATTCACCTCCGGGGGCACGGACGCGGTTTATGACCACGCTGGCCACGGCACGCATACCGTTATCACCTTCGCCTCCGGCTTCGCATTGGATGAGTCTTGCCAGCAATTCTCTGTCGGATAATGCCATCTGAATTATCACAGCCTTTCCGCCCGCTAACAAAATCAAACCGGGCTCATAGATACTATATGCAAAAAGACATAAAAAAGACCTTCCTGACCCGTCCCAAAATGACGGACAATTTGTTGACAGTTAATGAAGGAAGATGGTATAATAAATTAATGAAGAATTTTAAATGGAAAGATTATCCTCTGTAGACTGCAAAGGGTAGTTTCCTAAACTGAAAAAAGGGGCTATATGATGATTAATTATGCACATAGAGGGGCGAGTGAATACGCACCGGAAAATACATTGTCTTCGTTTTACCTTGGATTGCTCCAGGGTGCCAACGGTATAGAAACAGATGTGCAAAAAACAAAAGACGGTGTTTTGGTTTTGTTTCACGATGATACCGTAGACAGAGTTTCTGACGGTGCCGGTAAACTTTCTGACTATACATTTGAAGAACTTAAAGAGTTAAAAATCTATGGAAACAGCATCACCGGTTTCTACGACAGGATTGTTACCTTGAGAGAATTCTTAGAAAAATTTTCTCAATATGATATACAATTTGCCATCGAGCTGAAGGGAGAAGGTGTTGAAGAAGAAACCCTTGATATGATAAATGAATTTGGCATTTTTGAGAAAACAACCTTTACAAGCTTTAACTTTGAGTACATCCGCAAGATTAAAGAATTAAATTCAAGAGCGAGAGTCGGTTGGCTGACCAGCGAAATAACAGATGAAAATATAAAAAAGCTTCTTGCCATCGGAGGAGAAGAGCTGGCACCGAAGGCAGAGAATATGACAGAGGAATTAGTAGAAAAGCTGCGGGCCATGAATCTTGGAGTGAGAGCCTGGGGTGTTTTCAATATCAGTCTTATGAAGAAAATGTGTATGCTCAAAGTCGACGGAATGACGGTGAATTTTCCCGACAGACTCTATCAGTTTTTGCATCGGAACAACTCTGGTTTGAATAACTAAACATAATTTATATCAAGAAGGGAATAAGGATTATGAAAATTGGCATTATTGGAGCAATGGCTGTTGAGGTTCAAATGCTTAAAGACATTATGCAAAATATGAATATGGCGACAATAAGCGGCATTGAATACTATTCCGGCACAATATCAGGTGTTGAGGTTGTGGTGGCACAAGCAGGAATAGGTAAAGTCAATGCAGCGGTTTGTACTGAGGCTATGATTTTAAAATATGAACCTGCTGCCGTCATCAATATAGGTGTTGCGGGCGGACTGTCGGGCAATTTAAAAGTAGGGGATATTGCAATTGCAGACACCGTTGTTGAACACGATATGGATACATCGGTATTTGGTGACCCCATCGGTTTTATAACGGGCATCAATTTGGTGAATATTCCGTGTGCACAATGGGTTACAGAAATGCTTTTGGAAGTTGCAAAAAAAATTGATGGTGTGAACACTCTTTGCGGTACCATTGTTTCGGGAGATCAGTTTATCAGTTCGAAGGAAAAGAAATTACAACTTGTGGAGAGGTTTAATGCCGTTGCAACGGAAATGGAAGGGGCAAGTATCGGTCATGTGTGCTACATGAACGGAGTTCCTTTTGGGGTGCTTCGTGCAATCAGCGACAGTGCAGATGATGAGGCAGATATGTCTTTTAATGAGTTTTGCGACATGGCGGCTAAAAATTCTTCAAGGGTTATACTGAACTTCTTAGAAATAGTCAAGGAGAAAAAGATATGAAAAAAATAGAGAGTTTTTGTGTAGACCACCGAAAATTAAATGAAGGCATATATATTTCCCGGATTGACGGTGATGTTGTCACATATGATATGAGAGTATGTAAACCCAATACAGGTGTTGTTTTAGACAATGTTACGATGCATACAACAGAGCATATGATCGCAACCTTTGTAAGAAATTCGGACATTGCAGATCATGTTATATATTTTGGACCGATGGGATGTCAAACAGGGTTTTATTTGCTGGTACGGGATACCGTGAGCAGTGAGACTGTTTTAGAAACTATAAAGGAGGTGCTGCTTAAAACAAAAAACCATACCGGCGAGGTTTTTGGCAAAAGCGAAATTGAATGTGGTAATTATAAAACCCTTGACATAGAAACCGCGCGCAAAATGTGTGCAGAGTATTACGAAAAAATAAAGGACTGGAATAAAATTCTGACCTATAAAGAAGTAGAAGGAAAATAAACAACGAATAAAAGGAGTTTAGAATTAATAATTGTCTTATAAAAAATCAAGAATCAGACAATAAGAAAGAGGTAATGAAATGGAACAAGCTACGTTGTGCGCTTTAATTGAAGAGAGAAAAGGTGAGTTATTCTCCCTGCTTTCAGAGCTTATTAAAATCAATTCTGAAAGCTTTAACAGCTATGGTAATGAAGAAGAATGTGCCAAATTTGTATATGAATACTGCGAAAAGCTCGGGTTGGAAAATCATATGTTTTCACCGATGGATGTAGAAGGCTTTGACAGGCATCCTGATTATATGCCGGGCAGAAATCTGGAAAACAGATATAACGTTGTTTCCAGATATCGAGGAACAGAGGATGAAGATGAACTGCTTTTGATGGCTCACACAGACACCGTGCGGATTGGCGATGTGTCAAACTGGGAGAAAGATCCGTTATCCGGTGAGATTTGCGACGGAAAAATTTACGGCCGCGGTGCTTGTGACGATAAATATGCTGTTGCAGCGGCCCTATTTATTATGAAACTGTTAAAAGAGAATGGTTTTAAGCCCAAAAAGAATTTACTGTTTGCGGCTTATTCTGATGAAGAGTACGGCGGCTCTCATGGTGCTCTGGCAGCGGTTTTGAAATATCCTGCTGAAAGAATTGTGAGTATGGATGGTAGACAGAATCAGATATGGCATTGCGGTTCCGGTGGCGGTGAAATGAAATATCTGTTTCATACCAAAGATACCGTTGATAGTGCAAAAACGGCAGCTATGGCCATCCCCGTTGTTTTAGAGGTTGTTGAAAAGTTTGCAGCCAAGCGCAGCGCAGAACTGGAGGAAAACAGATTTTATAAAGGTACCATTATTCCCAAAACGTCTCTTAGATATATGGGCGTTAAAGCAGGAGATGCAGGAGCAGACCTTGGCAAAGGTGAAGTGTATTTTGTATTTTATACCGATAAAACCAAGGACGAGATTTATGCTGAATTTGCAGAACTTGATAAGGAACTCAAAGAACGTCTGTTACCCCTTGGCATTATAGGTGATGGCTTTGTGCCGGCAACGAGATTCTTCCATTATGTATTCTGTGAGCCGGACAGTGAGGATATTAAGCTAATGGTTGAAGCCTCCAAAGAGTCTATAGGACAGGAACCGATTGTGTGCGGTTCGTGTCTTTCTGACCTTTCGGTTATTTCAAAATACGGTTCTTCCCGGGCTTATGGCTTTGGCGCAGGACGGGACTTTTCACAACCCGGGGGTGCCCATCAGCCTAATGAATATATTGAATGTGATAAGCTTTTGGACTATACAAAAGTGATTGCATCTTACATTATCAAGGTTTTGGGGTAGGCGAATGATGATGAATCAATCTGTTGGGCAAATTATGAGCAAGGTAATTCTTGCAGAAAAAACAGTAAACATTAAGCTGTTGGGGGATTCCATTACCCACGGTGTGGGGGGTACCGGGTTTGACCAAAACGGAGAAACCATCGTCGAGGGTTTTGCACGCAATACGGTTGGATACTGTTGGGCCAATCTGTTTAAAGAATATATGGAAAACCAGTATGATTGTAAGGTTATCAACAATGCTTGTACCGGCACAAAAATTGAGTTTATTATTGAAAATTTTGAAAAACTGGTTGATCGAACAGACGATATTGTTATTTGTCTGATTGGAACCAACAACCGGCATCAATATTTTAAAGATGGTCCCAAGCGCTCCAAACGGGAACAGATGAAAATGTTTTATCAAAACATCATAACACTCTATAACCAATTTAAAGAGGTCGGTCTTGATGTGATTTTTGTTGCCAATGTTCCTGCTTCAAAAGAGAACGAAAAAGATGGGGCTGATTTTTGGAGATTATTGAATATGAATGATATACACGACCTGTATATGAAAGCATCTTTTGCCTGCGGATTTCCTTTTATCAGCTTGTATATGCAGTTTTTGGAATACTGCGATGTAAAGGGAATCAGCGTGGATTCTCTTTTGGCTGATGGGCTCCATCCCAATAATAAGGGACATGAAGTGATGTGCAGGCTGATGCTGAAGGAACTTGGCATTGGAAGAAAGGTTTCTTTTTTGGATTGACACATATTTTAAGGAAGAGAACCTAAAGGAGAATGAATGAAATGGCTTATTTTGAAATGCATATTTATAGTGAATCATTAGGGGTACAGACCACAGTGAATGTGATTGTGCCCCAGCAAAGCAATAGCGGAGAAATCGGCGTTGTGACCGCTGTGGAAAAGAAACAGTATCCCTGTTTGTACCTTCTTCACGGCTTAAGCGATGACCATAGCATTTGGATGAGACGGACATCCATTGAACGCTATGCACAAAAGTATGGCATTTGTGTGGTGATGCCCTTTGGCGGTCGAAGCTTTTATACCGATATGAAGTACGGCGAAAAGTATTATACCTATATTGCAGAAGAGCTGCCTCGCCTGATGCAGGAGTTTTTCCCAGTGTCCGGTAAACGGGAGTACAATTACATTGCAGGGCTTTCTATGGGGGGATATGGTGCTTTGAAAATCGGTCTTAGAAACTGTGAAAAGTTTTGTGCAGTTGCCGGCATTTCTTCAGTTGCCGATATTGAGAAAGGGAAGGAACGGTTCCGCAATGCATTGATTCCGGTTTTTGGCGAAGAACTGGTGATTCCAAAAGAAGAGAATTTGTTTACCCTGGCAGAAGAAAAGAACAGCCATCCGCAAAAACCACGTATTTTTATGGGTGTTGGAACAGGCGATTTTTTATATGAAGATAACTGTCGGTTAAGAGATGCTTTTCAGAAGCTGGATTATGATTATACATATCGGGAATCGGAAGGAATCCATTCCTGGGAGTTTTGGGATGAATATATTCAATATATATTGGAATGGATGTTTCAATAAAAAAGCAGGAGGAAGCCTCTAATGTATGATTTATTAATTAAAAACGGAACAGTGATTGACGGGACCGGTTCGCCGGCTTACCATTGCGATATTGCCATCCGTGACGGCAAAATTGTGAAAATGGCTAACCATATTCAGGAGGGCGCTAAAGAAGTCATCGTTGCAGAGGGGTTGACGGTTACCCCCGGCTTTATTGATTCTCACAGCCATTCAGATAACGCGGTTTTCACTCATCCGGATATGATTGAAAAAATCGAGCAGGGCATTACCACCTCCGTTGGGGGTCAGTGTGGCAGCACGGTGGCACCCGTTTATAAAGGCATTACAGATGAAAATGCAAATGATGTGGGTGAATTCGGTAAAGAAAATGTTTTATATAAAACCTTTGGTTCTATGATGCAGGTGGGCAAAACCATACCGTTAGGATCTAATCTTGTGTCCTTTGTGGGGCACAGCGCTCTGCGCAAGGCCGTTATGGGAATGGATAACAGAAAGCCTACCGACGGGGAAATGGAGAAAATGAAAGCCCTGCTTCGCGAGGCTTTGGAAAATGGTGCCATTGGTCTTTCCTTTGGCTTGATTTACACCCCCAGCTGTTATGCGGAAACTGATGAATTGATTGAGCTTGCCAAGGTTTTGAAAGAATATGACGGGATGCTCTCGGCTCACATCAGAAATGAAGGTTTTCAGCTAATCAAGGCTGTTGAAGAATTTTTAATGGTAATTAAGGCAACGAACCTGAAAGCCGTATTTTCTCATCATAAGAGTATGGGGAAGGAAAATTGGGGCAAGGTACACCATTCTCTTCGTATGATAGAGGAAGCTGTTGCAGAAGGCTATGATATTTATTGCGATGTATATCCTTATGAGGCCAGTCATACCAGTCTTTCAGCTACGGTTATCCCGAAGAATATGCGTGCATTAGATTCTAATGGCATTACCGAAATGTTATCGGACCCTGAAAAACGGGTAGTCATCAAAGAATGGTATACGGAAACATACGGAAAGGATTTGAGCAACCTACAGATTGCTTATTGCAAGGGTTTTCCTGAATACGAGGGCAAAAGAGTCAGCAAAATTGCAAAAATGCGCGGTCAGGAGGACTGCGAGGCGGCCATGGATTTAATCCGAGATTCCGGTAATCGTGTTGGTGTGTGCAATTTTTCTATTTGGGAGGAAGATATTGAAACGGTTATGCAGTTTGAACGGGCGATGATTTGTACCGATTCTTCCGTTGCGAAAAATTTGCAGGTGTATCATCCAAGACTCCGTGGCACATTCCCCAGAGTGTTGGGTCGATATGTGCGGGAGAGAAAGGTGACCACCCTCCACGAAATGATCAGGAAATGTACCTCAATGCCGGCTTCGGTTTACGGTCTGCCCACTAAGGGGATTTTGCGGGAAGGCTTTGATGCTGATATCTGTATTTTTGATGCCGATAGAATTCTTGACAAGGCCACCTTTACCGATTGCCACCAGCGTTGTGAAGGGTTGAACTATGTTCTCCTTGGTGGTGAGGTTGTGGTAGAAAATGCGGTGTTTAACGGCAAACGGAACGGTCGGTTTATGGAAAGACAAAGATAAGGAAAAAGACAATGGCAGAATTATTAAAAAATCTGGGTTATTACGATGGAAAATATGATTTAATTGAAAATATGAATGTGCCAATGAGTGACCGCGTTTGCTGGTTTGGCGATGGCGTGTATGATGCAACGGCTACCCGAAACGGTGTAATTTATTGCCTGGACGATCACATAGACCGGTTTTTCAATTCTGCTTCTATGGTGGATATTGAAATACCTTACACCAAGGAAGAACTGAAAAGCCTGCTTAAGGAGCTGGTGCTGAAGGTGGACACAAGCGAAACTGACGGTGAAACCTTTCTTTACTGGCAGGTGACAAGAGGCGCCAATGTGCCCCGTAACCACGTGTATCCGGAAGGAACGAAAGCGAACATCTGGGTAACGGTTACGCCGCGGAAGCTGGCAGATATTTATCGCAGAGCCAAGCTCATCACCTATGAGGATATCCGGTTTTATATGTGCCACATAAAAACCCTGTGTCTTTTGCCCAGTGTGTTGGCTTCTGAGGCTGCTAAAAAAGCCGGAGCAGAGGAGTGTATTCTGTACCGCAAAGAGGCAGACGGTATTCAAAACCGTGTAACAGAGGGTGCTCACACCAATGTCCATTGTTTAAAGGACGGCAAGTTATATACAGCGCCCCTTGACAATTTGGTGCTCCCCGGTATTGCCAGAAAAAATTTAATTAAAGTGTGTCATAAACTGGGTGTTCCTGTGGTGGAAGAACCCTATTCTCTGGAGTTTTTACTGCAGGCTGATGAAATTATGCTGTCATCCAGCTCCAACTTCTGCATTGTGGCAACCCATGTGGACAATGCCCCTGTTGGCGGCAAGGCACAGGAACTGCTCAGAAGCATTCAGGATGCCTTGACAGAGGACTATTTAGAAAGTACAAATTAATTAAAGTAATAAGGAGGAATTGCTATGAAAAAAATTGTTTCGTTGCTTATGCTGTTTTGTTTGGTTTTTTCTTTTACCAACTGTGTATGGGCGGCAGAAGAAACACAGGAAACCTTTGTAACACTTAAAATTCCGTTTCCGGAAGAAATAGAAGACCGTCACAGTTGGCAAACGGTGGCGCGTTTTAAAGATTCCGGTCAGGCAATTACTCTTTCTATGTTTTATAAGGGTAATGTATATGCTACGGTGCCGGCGGAACATCAGTACCGTGAAATTGAAGCCTTTGTGCCCGATGAGATTAAGTTCACGGATTATGATTCTTCGCAATATGAATTTCATACGATGGAACGCCTGTCCCGTACCGGTGTCATTTTAGGCAATGAAAAAGGGGAGGCAAAACCCTTTGACAATGTAACACGGGCAGAGGCAACGGCTATGATTCTGCGGTTTTTAGGCTTGCATACCCTGGCGGAGTATGAGCTTTCTTTTGCCGATGTGAAACGGACAGACTGGTTCTGGGGTTATGTTGCTATGGCGCATCAATGCGGTATTATTATGGGAGATTCTGAGACGACCTTCTCTCCTCATCGCAACATTACCAGAGAAGAAACTGTGGTGATGGTGGCGAGAGCTTTGGAATATGCAGGACTCAGATGTCCGGCAAGACGGGCTGAAAATATTGCCGACAAAGATAAAATTTCAGACTGGGCAAAGGCGGCTTATGAAGCTATTGGATCGAACTATCCTTCAGATTACGATGATACTGATCCCGAACATCCTGTTCGCATTTTGGTGCCGCAACAGCCTGCTACGCGATACGATGTGGCCTATATTCTGCTGAATACAGCAGATGTTTGTCAATTATATGCATCAGATATGGCAGTGGTATACGGTTTTGATCAAGAAATGCCGGTGATTGACGGTTCCACATCGACCTATCCCTTTACGGAGGCGGTTTATACCCAGTTGTTTGCCAACGGACCGGCTCATCCGAAGTTTCCGGTATCTCACAGCAAAAGCCATGCTTCCTATCAACGGTTAATTAACGGGGAAGTGGATATGTTGTTTGCTTCGGTATATCCGGCAAGTGATATTTTAGCACTGGCAGAAGAAAAAGGGGTAGAACTGGAGCTGATTCCCATTGCTTATGACGCTATGATTTTCTTTACCAATGCAGATAATCATAGCGTCATAAGCAA
>SVJT01000027.1 GCA_015068865.1 Oscillospiraceae bacterium
CTATGCTTGCCTATGGTGTGGTATAATAATTGCAATAAAAAAAGACCTCAATTGAGGTCTTTTTTTATTACGATTATTTTGTACCGAAAATTCTGTCTCCGGCATCACCTAAACCGGGAACGATATAACAACGTTCATTCAGTTTTTCATCCACATTGGCACAGTAAATTTCAACATCGGGATGAGCTTTAGAAAGAGCTTCAATTCCTTCCGGTGCAGCAATAAGACAAAGGAACTTAATCTGACTGCCGCCATAGGATTTAATCTGACGGATTGCATCAATTGCAGAGCCGCCGGTAGCAAGCATAGGATCAACAACCACAATCAAGCGTTTTTCAATATCAGAAGGTAATTTACAATAGTATTCATGGGGCTCCATAGTTTCTTCATCACGGTACATACCAATATGGCCAACCTTAGCCGTGGGAACTAAATTCAGCATACCGTTTACCATGCCTAAACCGGCACGGAGAATGGGAACAACAGCCATTGTTTTTCCTTTAATCATCTTCTGCTTTGTTTTTTGAATCGGTGTTTCAATTTCAACTTCCTCTAAAGGTAAATCACGGAGTGCCTCATAGCACATCAGCATTGTGATTTCTTCAACTAATTCACGGAATTCTTTATTGGTTGTTGTTGTTTGGCGAAGAATTGTTGTTTTATGTTGGATTAACGGATGATCAAAGATTACGACATTACTCATGATTAACTTACTCCTCCTTAGATTTTGAAAGAACCAGATTAATGATAATGCCAAGAATTAGTGCACAGGCAATGGGGGTGATGAGTATCTGACCGAAGCGCAGCTCTAAGCCACCGATGCCGGCAATTAAAATGGCAGAAACAACAAAGAGATTCTTATTCTGATTTAAATCAACCTTTTGAATCATTTTCAAACCGGATACTGCAATAAAGCCGTAGAGAGCCATACAAACGCCACCCATTACACAGGGAGGAATGGAATTAACAAACGCAATGAAAGGTGCAACAAAAGCAATCAGGATAGACAGAATAGCTGCCAACATAATCGTTCTTACAGAAGCATTGCGGGTGATTGCCACACAGCCAACCGATTCACCGTATGTCGTATTGGGGCAACCGCCGAAGAAAGCGCCAAACATAGAACCAACACCGTCACCAAGGAGTGTTCTGTGAAGACCGGGATCATTCAAAAGATCAGCTTCAATAATGGAAGAGATGTTTTTATGGTCAGCAATGTGTTCTGCAAAAACAACAAAGGCAACAGGAATATAAGCCACTGCGATTGTGCTGATATAAGCAGGCGTTATTTCCTTAATGCCGTCAAAGGCACCCAAAAATGTAAATTCAGGAACAGTAAAGAATGTGTTCAGGCTGATGCCGTTAGCCACCAGGGCTTTAAAAGGTTCAATATTCAGGAGCTTTAATGCATCGAGTTGAGCAACATGGCCGATGACCGTAAAGATAGCACAAACGGCATAACCGCCTAAAATACCGATGATAAAGGGAATTAATTTCATTGTCTTATTGCCGTATGTAGAACAAAGGATAACAATCAGTAAGGTAATAATGCCGCAAAGAACGGCTATTAGGGGGTTCGCCACGGGAACAAAGTTTGTTACTTCAGCAAGTGTTGCAATACCTTCTTCGGATTTCTGAATAACCGGTTCAATCACTGCTTTTGTAACACCGCCTTTTGCTAAGTCACCAACAGCATTACCTGCTAAACTTAAACCGATGATGGCAACCGTTGGACCGATAACAACCGCAGGCATAATTTTGTTCAGCCAATTCACACCGGCAAATTTGACTATAATGGCAATGATAACATACACAAGACCGGCAAAAAACGCACCGATGATTAAACCTAAGAAGCCTAAGGACATTGACACACCACCGGCAAAAGCGGCAATCATAGAATTAATAAAGGCAAAAGATGAGCCTAAGAACACGGGAGATTTTCTTTTAGTGAACGCTAAATAAATCAATGTACCTATGCCTGCTCCAAATAAAGCAGCAGCAGAGCTCATCGTTGTACCGCAAGTACCGTTAATGATAACAGGTACCACCAAGGTAGCAGTCATAATTGACAATAACTGCTGAAAAGCAAAAATGATAAGTTGTCCAAATTTTGGTTTGTCGTTTACACCGTAAACTAATTTCATAACTTTCCCTCCATATTTGATAATTTTAGACAAATACTAATATAAATATACTCAATATTTTGTGTCTTGTCAATAGAAAAAGCTGAATATTTCAATAAAATATTTACAATTTTAATTGCAAATATTTTTGCTGTTTAACCTTGCAATGAGGTCGCTTCTGTGGTATACTATTTTATTAGATGCATAACGCATATTTATACATAAAAGAAACGGAGTTTTACTATGATTATCTATCCGGCTATCGACCTGCGTGGCGGTAATTGTGTCCGTCTTTTACAAGGTGATTTTGATAAAACAACAGTTTTTTCTGATAATCCGCTTCAAACTGCTGAAAAGTGGGCAAGCTGCGGTGCTTCTTGGCTGCATTTGGTTGATTTGGATGGAGCCAGACAAGAACAAAGCGATAATCGCAGAATCATTTGCGAAATAGCAACCAAATTGCCTGTCTCGATACAAACCGGCGGCGGTATACGTACAATGGCAGATATTGATGAATTGCTTTCCCATAATGTATCTCGTGTTATTTTAGGCACCATTGCCGTAAAAGACCCGGACTTTGTTGCTCGCGCCGTTGAAAAATATGGTGATAAAATTGCTGTTGGCATTGATGCAAAAGATGGGTTTGCGGCTATTTCCGGTTGGGAAGCAGTCAGCGACCGGAAAGCTATTGATTTGGCTGTTATCATGAAGGGTTATGGTGTTAAGCATATTATTTATACAGACATTGCTACCGATGGTATGCTCACAGGTCCGAATCTTTCTGCCATGACGGAAATGAGCAAAATTTTCGGTCCGGGTATTATTGCTTCCGGTGGCGTTGGTTCATTTGAAGATCTACAGGCTTTGACCAAGTCAGGTGTGAGCGGAGCCATTGTGGGCAAAGCTCTTTACACCGGAGCAGTTGATCTTAAAGAAGCTGTTTTATTAGAAAAGGAAGGATAAAAGGATGCTGACAAAACGAATTATTCCTTGTCTGGATGTTCATCGCGGTCGAGTGGTGAAAGGCGTAAATTTTGTTGATTTAAAAGACGCCGGTGATCCTGTTGAAATTGCCAGTGTATATGATAAAGCCGGTGCTGATGAATTGGTTTTCTTGGATATTACCGCTTCTTCCGATGCCCGGAACATCATTGTGAATTTAGTTGAGAAAACGGCAGAGCAGGTGTTTATTCCCTTTACGGTTGGCGGCGGTATTCGCACCGTTGACGATTTTAAAGAAATTCTCCTTGCCGGTGCTGATAAAATTTCTGTCAATTCTGCCGCTATTAAAAACCCCAGACTCATAGCTGATGCTGCCTATAAGTTTGGTTCGCAATGCGTGGTCGTTGCGATTGATGTAAAAAGCAGACCCGATGGCAGTTATACCGTATACTTAAATGGCGGTCGTGTAGATACCGGCTTAGATGCTTTAGAATGGGCTATGAAAGTTGAAGAACTGGGTGCCGGTGAAATTCTGTTGACCAGTATGGATGCAGACGGAACAAAAGCCGGATATGACTTAGGAATTACAAGACAAATTGCAGATGCTGTTAACATTCCGGTTATTGCATCCGGTGGTGCTGGAACGCTGCCGCATTTTAAAGATGCTTTAACCGTAGGCGGTGCCGATGCTGTTCTGGCGGCTTCGCTGTTTCATTATAAAGAGTTAACCGTTCAGGAAGTTAAAGAATACTTAAAGAGGGAAGGCATTCCTGTCAGATTGTAAATTGTAAATTCATAGGAGGATGATATATATGTTGAAATTTGATGAAAAGGGTTTAATCCCTGCAGTGGTTCAAGATTACATTTCCGGTCGTATTTTAATGCTTGCTTATATGAACGAAGAGTCATTAAAATTAACAATGGAAACCGGAAAAGCTACCTTTTTCTCCCGTTCTCGTCAGTGTCTGTGGGTAAAGGGCGAACATTCCGGCAACATTCAGTGGGTGAAAGAAATTCTTGTTGACTGCGACGAGGATTCGTTGATTATAAAGGTAGACCCCGCCGGTCCTGCTTGTCATACCGGTGAAACAACATGTTTCTACAGAAAACTGGAAAAGGACGGCACCTTAACCGATCATAAACAGGAAACCGTTTCACTTTCTATTTTGAAAGATGTTTATGATGTGATTGTAGACAGAAAGAAGAACCCAAAAGAAGGTTCTTATACAAACTACCTGTTCACAAAGGGAATTGATAAGCAGTTGAAGAAGATTGGCGAAGAATCTGCTGAAATAATTATTGCGGCTAAGAATCCCGATGTTAGTGAATTAGAATATGAATCCTGCGACTTTTTATACCATCTGATGGTTGTTATGGTAGAGCGCGGTCTCACTTGGGAAAACCTGATGTCTGAACTGAATAAACGCCGCTAAGTTAGGTGATTTATGAAAATTTTAGCTGTTATCTGTGAGTATAATCCCTTCCATAACGGTCATGCCTATCAGCTTAGAAAACAAAAGGAAGAGCTTGATTGTGATGGCGTCGTTTGCTTAATGAGCGGTTCTTTTGTGCAACGCGGTGAACCGGCGATGTTTGATAAGTGGTCAAGATGCGAAATGGCACTAAATTCCGGCTGTGATTTAGTTCTTGAGTTACCGGTATTATATTCACTGCAATCTGCCGAAGGTTTTGCAAGAGGCGGTGTTTCTTTACTTTCCAAATTAGGTTTGGAAGGATATTTAGGTTTTGGCAGTGAATCTGGCAATATTGATGCACTAATAAGTGCATCTGAAATCATGGATTCTTCCGATTTTCACGTTGCAGTTAAGGAATCGTTATCCACCGGCATCAGTTACCCTAAAGCCTGTGCCGATGTGTTATCAAAGCTGTCCGGCGGTTCTTTTGATTTAAATGAGAGCCCTAATGATATTTTGGGCATTGAATACATAAAGTCCTTAAAAACGGAAGCTTCGCAGCTTAAGCCTTCCATCATCAAACGGACAGGCAGTAGCCACGACAGCTTGACACCGGTTGATGGATATATGAGTGCTTCCGGTATTCGCAACGCGATTCAAGATGGGCGCGATGTTTCTTCTTTTATGCCAAAAGAAGCATATAGCATCGTAATGCGTGAAATACGCGCCGGAAAAGGTCCTGTACTACCTGAGGATATATCATCTTTGTTGTGTTATGCCGTGACATCCCACGACAGGGAATGGTTAGCCGATATCAGTGGTGTATCTGAAGGAATTGAAAAGCGAATTGCAGATTCCGTTGCTGCCAATCGAAGCTTTGAAGGAATTGTTTCGGGAGCCAAAACGAAACGCTATCCGCAGACACGCATTCAACGGATTTTAATGAATATGTTGTTATCCATTCGCAAAGAGGACGAAAAATTATCCCAATCTTATGCCCGTGTTTTAGGTTTGAATGCTAAAGGTGCAGAAATTTTGCGACAGATGCAGAAACTGTCCGATATACCCATTGTTACAAAGACGGCAGATGCTTCTTTTTCAGATGAAGGAAGCAACCGATTATTTCAGCTTGACGTTTTGGCTACAGATATTTACAGCCTGTTATACCCCAAAAAAAGTGCTGGCAGAAACGGTATGGATTTTTATCGTTCTCCAATCATTTTGTACTCATAAAGGAGCCTTTTTGTATGAATTCTGCGCATATTTATAAAACGGAAATGCATTGCCATACGATGGAATCGAGTCTGCGTTGCGGTAAAGTTCCGGCTAAGGAAATTGTTAAAGTGTATGAAGATGCAGGGTATGATACGTTGATTATTACCGATCATTTTGGCGGAAAACACAGGACGGATAAAGGTGCTGAGTATGATCTGCAGACATTTCTGGAAGGCTACCGCACCGCAAAAGCTAACAGTAAAAATCTGAACATTCTGTTGGGCATGGAAATTAACCTGCTTGAGAACAAAAATGATTATCTTGTTTATGGCATAACAGAAGAGATTATCCGTGAATTTCCTAAAATGTATGAACTTACAATCGGTGATTTTTGTGATTTTGCACACGAAATAGGCTTAACTGTTTATCAAGCGCATCCCTTCAGAAACGGTATGAGCATTATTCCGCCGGTTATTGTTGATGGCGTTGAAGGATTTAATGCCCACCCAAGGCACGATTCAAGGAATTCCATTGCAATGGCTTGGGCTGAACTTTATAACAAGAAAACCATCAGCGGTTCCGATGCACATCAACCGCAGGATTTGGCTCGCGGCGGTATTATGAGCCGACTGAAAATTACCAATAATCACGAACTGTTAACAGTGCTGACAAACTGCGATTATTCTTTGATTACATTATAAAAAAGAACGGTTAACGCAAATTGCATTAACCGTTCTTTTTTTAACGAAATAACTCTAATATTTCTTCTTTAGACAGTTTGGATAACAATGTATTTTCATCAGGCAGTACCTGATTGGTAATATTTAATTTTTTATCTGCCAGCGCCATAATTTTTTCTTCTATCGTGCCTTTGGCAATGAGTTTATAAACAGTTACACTGTTTTTTTGACCGATTCTATGAGCACGGTCTGTTGCCTGATTTTGAGCACTTACGTTCCACCAGGGATCATAATGGATGACCGTATCAGCTCCGGTGAGATTCAGACCGGTGCCGCCTGCTTTTAAGGAAATCAGGAAAACAGGAGTATCGTCGCGGTTAAAGGCATCAACCTGTGCAATGCGGTCTTCTTTTTTTGTTGCGCCCTCAATTAAATAATACGGAATTTCTTTTTGTTTTAATTTCTTTCCCAAAATTTCAAGCATAGAAGTAAACTGAGAAAAAATTAATATCTTATGTCCGGAGGCAACAGAGGTCTCTACAAGATTCATACAGAGCTCAAACTTAGCACTGTTTTCCTTATAATTGCTGTAAATAAGACCGGGATCGCAGCAAAGCTGGCGAAGTCGCATCAGCATAGCAAGAACAGCGATTCTGTTTTGCTGTGTAAATTCCGTTTCGCTCTTTACGAATAGTTCATCATGCATGGCAGCTAAATTGCTGTAATATAGCTTGTTTTGCTCCGGTGAAAGCGCAGTGTATAGAACGGTTTCTGCTTTTTCCGGTAATTCTTTTAGCACATCACGTTTTATTCGACGCAAAATAAATGGGGATGTCATTTTTTTTAGTTCTTTTAAGACAGACGAATCTCCATCACGGACGAGTGGCACCTCAAAGCGTTCGCGAAAACGCGAATAACGGTATAGATAGCCGGGCATTAAATAGTCAAAAATTGACCATAACTCTGAAATACCATTCTCAATTGGCGTACCGGTTAATGCAAAACGATGTTTGGCGCAAATTGCTTTGACCGATCTTGCGTTTTGTGTGTTATGATTCTTAATATATTGAGCTTCATCAATGATTTCAAAATCGAAATTCTTTCCCATATATAAGTTAATGTCTCGCTTTAATAAATCATAAGACGTAATAATTATATCATGTTTTTCAGCATTTTCCAGTAAAGAACTACGTTCTAAACTTGTGCCCATCACACACAAAGATGAGAGAGAAGGGGTAAACTTTTTAATTTCCTGTTCCCAGTTTAAAATAAGGGAAGAAGGACAAATGACCAAAGACCTGCATGAGCCGTTTGTTTCTTTATAATAAGTTAAAAGAGTTAACAACTGAAGGGTTTTTCCGAGACCCATATCATCGGCTAAAATACCGCCAAAGCCATTTTGGGAAATACTGTTCATCCATCGAAAGCCAAATTTTTGATAATCACGCAGGACAGATTTAAGGCTTGAAGGAATAGTAGCTTCATCAAACTTATCCAAAGAAAACGATTCCATCAGTCTTGTAAAGCTCTTTTCCTTTACAATTTTGATGTCCCGTTCCGAATCAATATATAATGCGCGATAAGCAGGTAAAAACAACTCTTGCTTTTTAATGTCCGAAGAAGAGAAGCCGGCACCGTCTGCAAATCGGTCGAATTGCTTCATTGACTCTGTTTCCAACAATAAAAAGGCACCGTTTTTCAAACGGATATATTTCTTTTTCTGACGGTAGGCAGTAAGTGCTTCTGAAATTGTTTTGGATGATAAATCCGCTGATGCAATATCAAGCTGCAATAATCCCGATTTTGCACGAACACTGACGCCTGTTGACGGAAAGGGTTTAACTCGTATATTTTTCAAATCTGCACCAATATATAATACAGCGTGCCGTGAAAGCTCAGGCAGCCCTTCATAGACAAGACTGAAAAGATGTTCATCATCTGCAACGAAATAAGCAGTTCCTTCTTCTTTTCCAGGCTCTTTAAAATATGTTTTAATCAGGTTTTCAACCAGCGTCTCGCCTTCGATATCCCAAACCGTTTGTAAATCCCGATTGGCAGAAAAAGCATAATATACAGCTTCGTCATAATGAAACTCTGTTTTTGCAACAACTTTTTTTCCGACTATATCCAGATAAATATGGGTCTTCAACGGAGCAGGGATAAAGCTTTTATCGTTACATTCCATGTGAATGTATTTCGCCGTTGGTTTGAGAATTAAATTATAGAATGTTGTCATATCTGAAGCACGAATAACAGGATCTTTTACTGCGTGGGAAAAGCGCTTAAGCAAGCTGCCGCAAGCATCGGAAAAGTCTTCGCCACATATATACAGTACATCCTCTGCCTTTAGATAAACTTGCTTTTTTCCGTCAATTACATCAAAGTCACGATTGTTCAAGCTCAACCGATAAAAATTATTTGAAGCTTTGATGCTTAATGTAAAGGCGGGAATGTCTTCACGAAGAGTAATCATACTGCCCTCTGTCAGAATTTTATCTTCTTGACATATTTCTAAAAAATAATCTAAAGCTTCAGGGGTGAGTATCATGTATTTTCCGTGTTCTGTTTTGCAAATGGGGTAGTATGCCATAAAAAACCTGATTAATGGTTCTTTATTAAAATTTTCCGGGGCAAACAAAAAACTTTCTGATCGACCGCAGGGGGCAATTTCACGGTTGGTTAACCGATTAAACAACTCCTGTAAGTCACGGACAATATAGGCACGACCGCAACCAATTTTCAGCATAAAACGAACGCCGTCCTCTGCAAAAGAAATAACTGGTGTAACCATAGCTTTTTCAAAAGAGGCACGCTGCTTAGCGCGAAGCTGCAAGACAGAAATACGGTTTTTTAATAAACTGAGACATTGCTCATCTGTGGTCATCTCAGCTACGTTTTCAGTGGCGTATCTTCCAAAGTTTTCTGAAAAGAATTCATTTTCGATTTTTAACAGCAAAGCGACTATATGCTTACAAACTGAACCGTTTTCGGTAGCTGAGCCACAATTACATTTTAAAACTTCAAACCATTCATTTTCATTATCAATTTCTAAATGTACACGAGCAGAATCTTCCGGAAATTCTGCGGAAATATGAAACAAACCAAAAAACGATGTAGGGGTGATTTCAAATGAAAAGGAAGTGTTTGACAGAGAAAGACCTTCAGAATATATATCATTCTCTCCGGCCATTTTTCGAATTAATCTTCTTGGAATAGACATAAAAAATCACACCTTTCTTACCACAGTACAATAGTATATTATAGCATATTTAAAATAATATCACAAGTTTTTCCGTAAAATTTTATAAAAAAAATGGCGGCTGCATTTGCAGCCGCCGCTTTTAAACTCAGGAAGACTTCTTTTTAAAGGATTTACAGTCAGTGCACTGCTCATCAGTCGGATTCATTTCGTGAGTGCCTACCATAATAGAATCCAGTGTGCAGTACTGTTCACTGCAATCATTATAAGTGCATTGTTGTACGGTACATTTAATGGTTTGTTTGCCTGTGTTATTCATTGTTTTGACTCCTTTTGTTTATTTAAAATCTAAACTTTTCGGGCTCAAATTTATTATTAACTTAAAAATTAATTTTATACAGTTAATTTTGATAAATGATACATTGCATCCACAGCTTTTTTAACTTCTTTTTTGGTTGTAAAATAACCAAAACTAAACCGAATACAACCTGTTTCAACTGTTTGTAATGTTTCGTGTGCCCAAACAGCGCAGTGCAAACCGCTTCTTACCGCAATGTTGTATTCATTGCTTAGGATTGTTGCAGCATCAACGCAATCAATTTGCGGCAGGTTAACAGCAACAATGCCGGTTTTTGCATTATCTCCGTAAATCTGCACTTCTTTCATATTTTTTAATTCTTCGGAAAATAATGTTAACAACTCTTGTTCATGGTTAAACATCGTTTTTATGCCGACATCTGACACAAAATCAAGTGCAGCACCTAAACCTGCAATAGCCGGCACATTCAATGTTCCGCTTTCCAAACGATCCGGCAATTCTTCCGGCTGATACAGTTGCTCAGATTGACTGCCGGTGCCGCCCTCAATTAAGGTTTGCAGATAAAGACCTTCACGAACATATAAGCCGCCGCTTCCTTGCGGTCCATATAACCCTTTATGACCCGGAAATGCCATTAGATCCATTTCTGAGACATTCACATCTAAAACACCGGCGCTTTGGGCACAGTCAGCCATAAACAGAGCACCGCGACTGCGAACAAGTCGGGCAATTTTATAAATGTCATAGGCATTACCACATACATTTGAAGCATGGGTACAAATCACTAATTTCGTGTTCAGTCGCATTGCCTTTAGAAAATCTTCCGGCATTAAATGACCGCTACCGTCTGCATAAACAACGGAATAGGTAATGATTCCGCGACGCCTCAATGCTTCTAAAGGTCTTGCAACTGAATTGTGTTCCATTGAACTGACAACAACGTGGTCGCCGGGTGTTAAAACACCTTTAATTCCTGCATTTAATGCTGCGGTTGTGTTCGGAAAAAAAGAAAACTGTTCCGGAGTGTCAGCATGGAAAAATTTACATAGCTTCTCCCGAGTTTCATAAACAATTTCTCCTGCTTTTACCGAGAGCGAGTGACCACCGCGACCGGGGTTGGCACCGGAATACATCATAGCATTCATAACTGCTTTATATACGGATTTCGGCTTCACAAAAGAAGTTGCTGCATAATCAAGATAAATCAAACAATCACCTCCTATGCTTTGTTTTAATACATTTTATGCCAAAGTAATATGCCGGGTTCTTGTCATTATTTCAATATTTATTCATATAATGGTACAGAAGAAGTGAAAGCGAGGAATGATTATGTTTAATAAACAGTTAAAATCTCAGTTGGAAAAGATGCTGCAACAAATGAGCCCTAAGCAAAAAGAAAAATTAAATAGTATCTTACAAAATGAAGAGAGTCTGAAAAAGGCAATAGAGAGCATTGACGCAAATAAAGCAAAGGACGTTGCTAAATCGTTAAACTTAGGAACAGATAACATTGATAGAATTGTTGACGAAATTAAAGAAAATCCCGACATTATAAAAAATCTGGACAAAAAGTTTTAGGAGGAACAAAGATGGGTGAAGACAGCACAGAATTAGTCGATAAACTGATGGCAATGTTGGGTGATAATCCAACTGAAACCGTTGGGAAAATGCTGTCTGCTTTATCTGACAGCAAAACAGAAGGAGAGAATGAAGATGATACCGAAGAGGGGAGCGGCATCGGTTTCGATCCGGCTTTGTTGATAAAACTGCAAGGATTAATGGGAGAATTAGGGAATTCTGAGCAGGATAAAAGCAGTGCATTGCTGTCAGCGATTAAGCCATTTTTAAGTGATGAAAAAAAACCAAAAGTCGATCAGGCTATTAAGTTGTTAAAACTATCAAGAATAGCGAAAACAGCACAGGATTTAGATTTATTTAAAGGATTGTTATAAAAAGGAAGGCAAAAGAAATGGAAATGAAGTATTATAATGCAAGTAACAATTTCAAAGCACCGATTCCCAGGGAACCAAAACCGTATACGCCACATTTAAAAAATAATAGTGAGATTATTATCCCCAAAAAACCTGTCCAGGAATTTGAAAAGGAAGTCGCAATTTCTTCTGCAGGTGAATGTGAAGAACGTTTGGGAAAACAAACCGGAGATACTTTTTCTATTGCAAATAATCGGGATGATTTGCTGTTAATCGGTTTAATTTTGTTGCTGATATTGAATCAATGCGATGATTATTTGTTACTGCTGGCCTTAGGCTATTTACTTTTATGTGATAAAAAATAACGAAGGCTGTGACAGCGATTGTCACAGCCTTTATTATTCGCTCTTATCTGTATAAAGGATATTTTGCACACAGTGCAGCAACACGTTCGTTAACTTCGTCTTTCTTGTTGTCGAAGTCTGTAATTGTCATATAAATTAATTTTGCAATTTCTGCCATATCTTCTTCGTTCATGCCGCGACTGGTGGAAGCAGGAGTACCGATACGGATACCGCTTGTAATAAACGGACTCTGTGTTTCAAAGGGAATGGTGTTTTTATTAACGGTAATATGTACTTCGTCCAGCATATGTTCTGCATCTTTACCGGTTACGTTCAGGCTTGTTAAGTCAGCCAGCATCAGGTGATTATCAGTACCGCCGGAAACCAGATTAACGCCTTCTTTCATCAAGCCGTCAGCCAAAGCTTTTGCATTCTTGATAACCTGCTGCTGATAGGTTTTAAAGTCATCCTGCAATGCTTCTTCCAGGCAAACAGCCTTAGCGGCAATAACGTGCATTAACGGTCCGCCTTGGATGCCGGGGAAGATTGCTTTATTAATCATTTTTGCATGCTCTTCTTTGCAAAGAATCAAGCCGCCACGGGGACCGCGGAGCGTCTTGTGGGTTGTGGTGGTTACAAAGTCAGCATAGGGAACCGGATTGGGATGAAGACCGGCAGCAACCAGACCTGCAATGTGTGCCATATCCACCATAAAGTAAGCACCGACTTCTTTTGCAATTTCTGCAAATTTAGCAAAATCAATGGTTCTGGGATATGCACTGGCACCGGCTAAAATCAGCTTCGGCTTATTTTCTAAAGCAAGTCTTCTCACTTCATCATAATCAATGGTATTAGTATCTTCAGTTACACCGTAAGGAACGATGTTGAAGTATTTACCGGAAATATTAACCGGGCTACCATGAGACAGGTGACCGCCATGGGAAAGGTTCATACCTAAAACGGTATCACCGGGTTGCAGGGCTGCAAAAAAAACTGCTAAATTAGCTTGTGCACCGGAGTGGGGCTGAACATTAGCGTGTTCTGCACCAAACAGTTTTTTTGCACGTTCAATAGCCAGGCTTTCAGCAATATCAACAAACTGACAACCGCCATAATAACGTTTGCCGGGATAACCTTCTGCATACTTATTAGTAAGCGGAGAACCCATAGCAGCCATAACGGCCGGGGTAACAAAGTTTTCAGACGCAATCAATTCGATGTTTTGATTTTGTCTGCCAATTTCTTGCATAATGACTTCCGCAATCTGCGGATCGGTCTTCTTTACATCTTCAAGTGAAAACATAATTGACAGCTCCTTTTATAGTAAAGTAAAAATTAAAAAACAAATTATTTTTTCTTTTTATGTTTAATCTTTTCGTTTTCAGTTTTAACGAGAGGCTTCTTTAACTGAATGCCTGTAATGATAGCCAAAACAATGAAATAAACAGCCATAGCAACGTAAACAGGGATAACTGCATTACTGCTCTGAATGCCGGGAATTAATCTGAATTTAGAGGTATAGAGAATGCCACAGCCAATGGAAATACCAAAAAATATGGCACTGTAATTTTTGATGACAGGTTTTTTAAGTTTACCAACAATAAATACATAAGCGCCTAAAACCAAAGCAATGATACCAACAATCTGAATTATGCTGTATAAAGAGTTTGCCAGTCTATAACTCTGGAAGGCAGAATTTACATACAACAACACTAAACCAGCAGCTAATAAAATACCAAAGTTGAGAACTAAACGATTGGAAAGTTTTTCTTTTTGTTTTCTTGTCATAACATAACACACTCCTAATTAAAATACATATAAACCGTTGATTGACAACGTTTAGAAACAATTCATTTCATCCCATTCGTATAAAAGCAGGGAGAGAGCTACAGAACCAGCCGTCTCTGTACGTAAAATACGAGGACCTAAAGTAACGGTCTTGGCGCCTAAGCCTTTTAATTGAACTACTTCGTCAGGGGCAAAGCCGCCTTCCGGTCCGATAAATATGCCGGCTGATGCTTCTTTTTTAGAAGAAAGAGCAGTTTTAACTGAGTTTGCTTGTTCATCCTCATAGGGCAAAAGCAAAAATTCAGGCAAATCTTCTTTTGATAATTCAGATATTGTAATAGGCATTTTAATTTGAGGAATCAAACCTCGACCGCATTGTTTTGCAGCAGCTTCTGCAGTTTTTTGCCAACGCTCCAGTTTTTTTTGTGCTTGTTCTTCAGACAATTTCACAACACTACGGGTCATTTGAACGGGAACGATTGTATGAATACCGATTTCTGTACATTTTTCGATAATCCATTCCATTTTCCCTTGCTTGGGCAAACCCTGATAGAGAGTTACTTTTGTTTTAGGCTCTGTTTTACAAGGGTAGGAGCGGATAATCTTTGTCTTGACAGAATCTTTGGAAAGAGCTTCAATGACAGCTTCGTAATCTATCCCCTCACCATCACAAATGACAAGAGTATCCCCGATTTTTGCACGAAGAACCTTGACAATATGATTTACATCGGTACCGATAATTTCGATACCGATATCGGTTATTTGTTTTTTCTCAACAAAAAATTTTGACATATCACAATCTCCGACAATTCAATATTTTAAGTATACCATTTTTCGGCACTGTTTGTCAAGGTATAATCACAAAATATAGTGGAAATATGGCAAAGAAAAAGCGAGGTTATATTCACATTCATAACCTCGCTTTTTATACATTTACTATTCACTTATTTGGACATCATAGCATCTAAAACAGTACCCATCGTTTGAAAAACAGATTGGGTTCCTTTATGGAGTTTTCTGCGTTGTCTGTCCGTGATAGGATCCATAACCATAGTGAGCGCTGAGCCAACAATTGCGCCGGCAATAACACCGCCAATAAAACTTAGTTTCATTCCAATACCTCCACAGTTTAAAATTCAATATGTAGTATGTGAAAAAAAATAAGTTTTATGCAAAAAGAAAAATTACATAGACTCCGCTTTCTCTGTGCAAGCCTGCATTGCAGACATAATTGCACTGCGGAAACCGAATTCTTCCAGCCGTTTTACCGCTTCGATCGTCGTGCCACGGGGAGAACAAACCATGTCTTTCAGTTCACCGGGATGTTTTCCTGTTTCGAGCATTAATTTAGCAGCCCCCATAACCGATTGGGCAGCCAAACGATATGCCGCATTTCTGGCGATGCCATCACGAACCGCTGCATCTGCCATTGCTTCTAACATCATAAAAACATAAGCTGGGCTGCTTGATGTAACTGCAATGACGGAATTTAACAGAGATTCAGGAAGCAACTCTGTTTCGCCGATAGCATTAAAAATTTCCAAAACTTTTGCAAATTCTTCATCAGAGGCAGGAGTGTGTTCGGTGGCAATTACACTCATACCGCATAGTGCCATTGCCGGAGTGTTCGGCATAACACGGATGACTTTTGCATCAAAACCAAGGGTTTCTTTAATCACTGCGATTTCAACACCGGCAGCAATGGTGATAAAAACCTTATCTTTAATTTCAGAAGCATATTTTTCTTTTAATTCTGTTAAAACAAAAGGAAGAATAAATGGTTTAACGGCCAGAATGATAAAATCACCCTGCAGAGCGCCACGGTTGTTATCTTTAACAGAAATTCCAAGTTTTTTAAATTTTTTTAATGCTTCCGGATTCGGATCGGAAACAAAAATTTCCTTTTCGGAGCAGAGAGACGATGCCAACACACCGCCGGCTATAGCAAATGCCATATTGCCTCCGCCGATAAAACCTAACTTCATATTCTGACTCATAGCCTTTCTATGTAAATTTTGACCGAAACAAGGCAACCAATTAATTATTTAGCTTTGTTTGCTGCATTTTTGCCGGTGGCATTCTTTTTCGGTTCTTTTTCAGAAATCACACCTTCAACGCAAACGTCCACACGGGTAACAGATAAATCTGTCATGTTTTCAACATTACGTTTAACGGTTTCCTGTAATTCTACAGCAATGGGTTGAATTTTCATACCAAAATCAACAACAATGTGTATTTCGATTGAAACAATTTTTCCGTCTGCTTCTACAATGATATTCTTATTATAGTTTTTCTTGATGATTTTTTCTACAATGCCATCTGTGAAGGTGCTG
>SVJT01000028.1 GCA_015068865.1 Oscillospiraceae bacterium
TATGCCCTGCCGGGCGGGACATGAGGTAGGAGAATGGCGACAAACTTTCGTTTGGCGACTTTCCCTAACTCAGTTGTTCTTTCTGCGAGTCGAGCAAAGCGAGAATCGAGAAAGAACTTCGACTATACATAATAAGGAAGTTCTTTTGCGGTTGTAACCACCCGACAAAAGAACGGCTGGATTAAGCGCATTCTATTTTATAGAATGCCTTACTCCATGCCTCCCCCGCCCCCCTTAAAACGACACAGGGGCGCTGCCCCTGGACCCCTTTACATAGAAAGAACACCTACATACCCCATTTATGGGTAGCTAGTAGTAATTGCATGGCTGGCAGGCCAATAAAAAGCGCACTTGTGCGTAGCCAGTAAAGGGTAGGGCTATGCCCGAAAATGAAATACTCCCCGTTATACGGGTGGATATTTATTCTATGCGAAACAATATAAATTTATTGTTTTTCGATAAATTTATATTGACAATCATAAAATTGTGTGATATACTGAATCTACATTAAGGAGAGGAAGGATGTTCTATGTATAAAAAAAGTGTAACTCATTATCTATCAAAAATTATCATTGATGTTTTGTTTTATTTAAGTCTGCTTTGCACAGCAGCAGTACCCTTTGTGTCAAAAGAATTGTTTGACTGGATAGGATATTCAGAGTTGAATTCTTCAACTGTTTTTTCTGTTATAGTATTTATTTCCGGTGCTTGCTGCAGCTATATTTTATTTAATTTAAAGCAGATGTATACTTCTTTACTTGTAGGCAATCCCTTTATTGACAAAAACGTCAGCCATTTTCGAAAAATGGCGGTTGCTTGTATTGTTGTTGCGGCAATTTATACCATCAAGTGCTTTTTTATGTTTACTTATGCAACAGTTGTGATTGCGGCTGTTTTTGCTGTGGGCTGTTTATTCTGTTTAACTCTCAAAGACTTGTTTAAACAGACGATAAACTACAAAACAGAAAACGACCTTACGATATAGGAGGTAGACAGAATGCCGATAATAGTTAATTTAGATGTTATGATGGCCAAACGGAAAATCGGTCTTATGGAGCTTGCCGAAAAAATTAATATTACTCCTGCAAACCTTTCTATACTGAAGAATAATAAAGCAAAAGCAATACGGTTTTCAACTTTAGAGGATATTTGCAGGGTTTTGGACTGCCAACCGGCAGATATTTTAGAATTTCAAAAGGATGAATGATTATGAAATACGTTCTGAAAGGTATTGGATTAGGCGTGTCGCTTAATATAGCAAACCGGCTTTGCAGTTTTATATTCTCTACGTATGAGACACTCAATATGATGTTTCTTCCGGCAGTGATTTTTGGTGTTGTTATTGCAGCTTTTTTGGTGTCCGACACCATTCCGCATTTGTTTATATGCGGTTTTATGGGGTTGCTTACAATGTTTTTCAGTGAAATATTTATCGTTTCTCAGCTCTTTTCACCCCTGAAGAGTCTTGAATTTTACTTAACCGGATTGTCTGTATCCAAATTTTCCATTGCTCTGGCAATAGTCCTTACTGTGAAGCATATCAAAATATCTGATTATATAAAAAAGGACGGTGCTTCTATGAATAAAACATTAAAAATCAAAATTATAGTATATGCACTGATTTCTGCAATCAGCTTTTCGTACCTTGTGCTGCCGGAAAATGCAGGCATAAGTGTGCTGATATTTGCTGTCCTTCAGTTTGTATCCTTGTGGTTTGTTGTGCCGAACAAAAAGAGGCTGATTCTTTTTATTCCCATATTGATAATGTCTGTTAATTGTTTTGTCAGTGCCAATCCCATTTGGAAAGTATCAAATTTTATCATAAGCATCTTGCTGTACAGCAGTATGTTTATTGATTTTGAAATTAAAACCGATAGTTTTGCCTTTATTGGGAACATCTTCACAAGGCTTGCAGCATCATTTTCGCGTTTTCTTCTTCCTTTTAAATGGGCGCTTGAACTAAATAGCGAAAAGGCACCGACCATTAAAAGAATTGCCATAGCACTTGTGATAGCCATTCCCAGCGCGATTATCCTTATCTTGGTGCTTTCCAATGCAGATATGGTCTTTTCGCTAAAAACGGAAAGTGTTGTTGGTTATCTGGCGGATTTTATCAATCCAAATGCTTTATTTAAAATTATGTTTGGTATCGTTGTCGGATTGTTTTTGTTTGGGAACTTGTATAATGCTTATGCGGAGAAGGATAAAGAGAAAAGAGAAGCCAGGCATTTTAACGGCGATCTGATTATTATTAACATTCTGCTGGTCACAATACTGGTTGTCTACACGTTGTTTGTTGTTATACAGTTTACATATCTGTTCGCAGGAACAACGCTCCCTGATGGTCTTACATATACAGAATATGCCCGAAAAGGTTTTTTTGAGTTGCTGACGTTGACAGGGGTCAATATAGCTATTATACTGACGGTTGTTAAGCTGACGAAAGCATATGGCGGTAAATGGCTGCAATGTACAAAAATACTTTGTCACTATCTTTGCGCTATAACCATTATATTGTTGGTATCTTCCTTCTACAGGATGTTGCTTTATACCAACGATGACGGACTGACAAGACTACGGTTCTTTGTCATGGTCTTTTTGGGATTCGAGGCCGTCGGTTTAATCATCACATTTATTTATATTGCAAAGCCGAAATTCAATATCGTCTTTATTTACATGATGATTGCGCTTACATATTACACATTACTTAATGTTGTACCGACGGATTATATCATTGCGAAAGACCAAATTGATAATTATGTAAAAGGGCAACGGGAAGAACTGGAATACATATTCACGTTGTCACCGGATGCGGTTCCTGCTATGGAGACGCTGATTGAATATACCAATGATGATGAATTGCGGATGAAAGTAAAAAAATTTGTTGAAGAAGGAACGAGCTTTGAAATTCCTGACAGATGGCAAAGGTTCAACCTTTCAGTTGAAAATGCGAAAGATATACTGCAAAGAATAGAATAAGTGTCTGTGGTTTTCGGTGGTGTTCATAAAAAATGGCTATCGCTTTTGCGATAGCCATTTTGGTTTCTTAGCGTTTTAAATCTTTTCTGTTAGCACGAATGGTTTCGACTGTGCTAATCAAGCTCTCTTCAATGGTATGTAACACATTGTCAGCATACTGGTTAGCACCGAGACGAATCTCACGTGCGTGATCCTGTGCGCTTTCTACAATCTGATTAGCATTTTCGTAAGCCTGTTTGGTAACTTCGTGCTCGGTAACCAATGCAGCCATTTTTTCTTCTGTGCTCTTAACAATGGCAGCGGCTTCCTTTTGAGCATCTGCAATAATGCGCTGACGTTCGTCCTTTACCCATTTTGCCTGTTTCATTTCTTCAGGGTATTTAATTCTGGCTTCTTGCAGAAGATCCAGTAAAGCATCCTTATCAACGATGCCGCGTCCCACGAAGGGAATGGTGAAGCTATGCTCGATTTTTTCCTCAAGCGCTTCAATGATTTCTAAAATGTCCATCATGATCGCCCCTTTTCAATCTTTTGTTTTACGTCCTCATAAATCTCTTTGGGCAAAAACTTCGAGAAATCGCCGCCCAAATTTGCGACTTCCTTTACTATGCTTGAACTTATGTATGAATAATTGACATTGGTTACCATAAACAGCGTTTCGATATCGGGATCCAACTGTTTATTGAGCTGAGCCATTTGAAATTCATACTCAAAGTCCGAAATAGCCCGAAGGCCTTTGATTACAACGTTAGCACCGTGTCTTTTAACAAAATCAACCATTAATCCGTCAAAATATAAAACACGGCAATTAGGAAGGTCCTGAATACATTTTTCAATTAATTGCACACGTTCCTGAGGCGAAAATAATGTTTTCTTTGCTGAATTATTTAAAACAGCAATGATAACCTCGTCAAACATTGTGCTGCTGCGCTTAATGATATCCAAGTGACCACAAGTGATAGGGTCAAAACTACCGGGATAAACTGCAATACTCATAGCGACATCTCTTTCAAAAGCAGAATGCGAGCCCTGCCGTATTTTTTATCACGAACAATGGTATAAAGCTGGGAAATCTCTGCAGGCGGTTCACCTTCGGTTTCGCAATAAATAAAACCATCCGGCTTTAAAAGCCTGTTTTCGGCAATTTTTTTAAGTGCCGGCAAAAGATACCCTTCGCTGTACGGCGGGTCCAAAAAAATTAAATCAAAAAGATGCTCCGTTGTGTTTAAAAAAGATAAATAATCACGTTTTATTAAGTGAGCCAAAGAAGCCAAATGTGTTTTTTGAAGATTTTCTTCCACAAATTTTAAGGACTGCGGAGAAGTGTCTACAAATACAGCACCGGAAGCACCACGGCTTAATGCCTCAATACCCAATGCACCGGTACCTGCGAATAAATCCAAAACAAAGGCACCGTTTACTTTGGTTGAGAGCATACTGAAAAGGGCTTCTTTTACCCGGTCGTGTGTGGGACGCACAAACATCCCCTCCGGACAGAGCAACTTTGTTCCGCGGGCCATACCCGATATAACTCTCAAAAGACAATCACCCTTAATAATAAATGTATACTATTATCCATATAATATTTTATAACATTTTCAATAAAAGTCAAGATATTTAATATAATTTTTAACTAATTGTAACATGATTGTTAAACAATGTGTTAATTTTTTTATTTAAAGTCTTTTTTTCCTCCTCGGTGATAGGAATGCGGTTTTCAAGATAATCACGGGCAACCTGCGTTGTTTCTTTTAAAAGCTCCATATCGGTAAACATTCCGGCAAGTTTAAAACCGGGCAAACCGTGCTGTTTGGTGCCGAAGAACTCACCGGGTCCTCTTTGTTTTAAATCTTCTTCTGCAATGGCGAAGCCATCGCTTTGTTTTTTCATTACATTTAACCGGTTTACAGCAGTTTCGTGATTGCTTTGAGACAATAAAATACAATATGATTTTTCAGTGCCGCGCCCAACGCGACCGCGTAACTGATGAAGCTGCGAAAGACCATACCGTTCAGCATTTTCAATCAGCATAAAGGTGGCATTGGGAACGTCTACGCCAACTTCGATGACGCTAGTTGCTACCAATATGCGCAAATCGCCCTGCTTAAAGGCAGACATAACAGCTTCCTTTTCAGCCGGTTTCATTTTACCGTGGAGAATGCCAATGGGGGTATCGGGAAAAGATTTTTGGATTTTTTGTGCATATTCCGTGACAGACTCAAGCTCTAATACCTCAGATTCTTCTACCAAAGGACAGACAATATAGGCCTGACGACCGCTAGAGAGCTCTTTGGCTAAAAAGTCATATATACGCTGGCGGTAGTTTTCACCAACCGCAAAAGTATCAATTTTCTGACGTCCGGGTGGTAATTCATCAATGATGGAAACATCCAGGTCACCATACAGAATAAAAGCCAGTGTGCGTGGGATGGGAGTGGCACTCATAACTAAAACATGTGTGTTTTCTCCTTTTTCGGACAAGGTACGCCGTTGGTTGACACCAAAACGGTGTTGTTCGTCTGTAATGGCCAATCCCAAACAGTGGAAGTGAACATCATCACTGAGCAAAGCATGAGTTCCCACCACAACCTGTGTCTTGCCGGAACGAAGCTTTTCCAGAACCTCCCGTCGTCGGGAAGCAGACAAAGACCCTGAAAGCAGTTCGATTTCAATGTTATGGTTGCGGAACATTTTTTGAAGACTTTCATAATGCTGGGCAGCCAGAATTTCTGTTGGAGCCATAAAGGCAGTTTGGTAACCGCTGGTAACGGTTGTGTAAATCGCAGAGGCGGCAACGGCAGTTTTTCCTGAGCCCACATCGCCGCACACTAACCGGTTCATGGCAATGCCGGAAGCTAAATCTGCAGCGATTTCTTTAATGACCCGGTTTTGGGCACCGGTTGGTGTAAAGGGAAGGGACTGGAGGAAAGGCTCCGGCGAGGTGTGCATTGAAGGGGCTGAACAGGATGCCTGTCGTTTTTTTAATGAAAACAGGGCAATCTGGAACGTGAGCAGTTCCTCAAAGGCCAAACGACGTCTGGCGATTTCATATTCTTTTTTTCCTGTGGGAAAATGAATATTGGCTAAGGCATAATTAATTTCACAAAGGCGGTGGTTTGAGCGAATGATAGAGGGCAGCGGGTCTTCCAGTTGACCGCAAAGGGATAAAACCTGTTGCACACAATCTGACACCAAACTTTCGGTTAATCCTTCGGTTAAAGAATATAGCGGCACAATGCGACCGGTTTGTTTTTGATTATCCAAAAGCTCAAAAATAGGAGTGACCATCTGCTTTTTGGGCGTTAACCGAACCTTTCCGTAAAAAACATAAGTTTCGCCTTTTTTGAAACGGGCATCCAAAAATCGGTTGTTAAACCAAATGAGTTCTAAAAATCCGGTGCCGTCTGATACACGCAGAGAACTGATACGCATATTCTTTCTGATTAAATTCGTTTGCATTGGTGCCACAACGGTAGCCTTGATACAAACGGTTTCATCGTGAGACAGTTCAATGATTTTTTTAAAGGTTGTTCTGTCTTCGTAGGCACGGGGATAATGCTCTAACAGGTCTTTAAATGTAAAAATACCCAGCCTACCAAAAGCATCGGTCCGTTTGGGACCGATGCCGGGTAACTGGGTAATTGGTGTTTCTAAGGGATGAATGGTCATGAAAAATCTCCCCTCGGAGATGGTTTACTCCACAGATACGATGTAATAGTAAAGAGGCTGTTTGCCACTGTGCACCAAAACATCGCAAGCACTATAGGTTTCTTCTAAATAAGCCTGCAGGCCTTCGGCAGTTTCGTCATCTACATCTTCACCGTAAAAAACATTGATGACAGCACTGTCCTCGTCAACCATACCGGACAATAAGTCCTTGGCAACCTGAGCCGGATCATCCCCTGCAGCAGTGATTTTTTTGCCGGTTAAGCCAATGATTTTTCCTTTGGGCATGGTTTCACCGTTCAAATCGAAATCACGAACAGCAAAGGTAACATTACCGGTTTTTACAAAGGAAGCAGCTTCCTTCATTGCTTCTGCGTTATCCTCAGTAGCAGAATCGGGGGAGAAGGCCAGCATAGCAGATAAACCTTCCGGAATGGACGTTGTGGGGATAACACAAATGTGTTTTTCGGTTAAAGAGTCAACCTGCTCTGCAGCCATAATAATATTCTTATTATTCGGCAAAATGAAAACAGTTTCAGCATTGATTTTGTTTACGGCATTTAAAATGTCATCCGTACTGGGGTTCATGGTCTGACCGCCCAAAATAATTTCATCGGCACCCATATCGCGGAACAGAGCCTCCATTCCTTCGCCGGCAGCAACGGCAGCGAAACCGTAAGACTTCGGCGGTTCCTGGGGTTCTGCAGTCTTGGGAGCTTCTTCTGTCAGGGAATTGTGCTGATATTTCATATTGTCGATTTTAATGTTAATCAAAGCACCTAATTTTAAGGCTTCTTCAATAACATAACCGGGATTGTTGGTATGAATATGAACCTTAATGATGGTTTCATCATCAACAACCACCATAGAATCGCCTTTTTTCTCAATGGTAGCAGCAAAAGGCTTGCTGGATTCGCTGGGGTTGTTTTTTTCAATAATAAACTCTGTGCAGTAAGCAAATTTGATATCGGCATCAGATATTTTAGCACCGGCAGAAACAGGAGCCGGCATAGCTTCGCCGTCTTTTCGTTCAACAACGGTACCGGTTTCTAAATAAGTAAGCAATCCCTCTAATAAATATACAATACCCTGACCGCCGGAATCCACAACGCCGGCAGCTTTTAACTGGGGCAGAATTTCCGGTGTTTTATCAAGGCTTTTCTGTGCGGCCTTAACAACGGCCTTAACCAAAGAAACAATTTCGTTGTCCTTTGAAATAGAGGATAAACCACCGTCAGCACCGTCGCGGGAGACAGAAAGCATAGTACCTTCTACCGGCTTCATAACAGCGCGATAAGCGGTAGCAACACCTTCACGAAAAGCTTTGGCAATGTCGTTGGCATCAGCAATTTCGCAACCTTTTAAATGTTTGGACATACCTCTGAACAGCTGAGAGAGAATAACGCCGGAGTTACCGCGGGCGCCACGAAGAGAGGCACCGGCAATGATGTTCATTGCTTCTCCCACAGAACTGAAGCTGCGACCGGTGATTTCGGCAACAGCAGCCGAAACAGTCATAGACATATTAGACCCCGTATCACCGTCGGGAACAGGGAAGACGTTTAAGTCGTTTAATATATTTTTATTATTGATCAGCGTATTAGCTGCAGAAGTAAAGGCTTCACAAAGTTGTGCAGCATCAATTGTATAAATCAAATTTTACACCTCCGAGTTAATTCACGCGGATTCCTTCCACGTTAACTGTGATACGGCTGACACGCAAACCGGTCATGTTTTCAACGTTGAAGCGAACGTTGCTGATAATGCTGTCAGAAATGAGCTGAATATTTATGCCGTATGCTACAATGATAGGCAAATTGATGCAAATACCATCGTCTTCAGTTGTAACCTTAATGCCTTTTGTAATTGTATCCCATTTGAGCAGACTGGCCAAATTTTCTCCTGTGCTTTTATAAGCCATACCCACAACACCATAGCATCCGGTAGCAACGGCGCCGGCAATGTGCGCGATGGCAGTGTTAGTCAAAATAATGGAACCGTGTTCGTTTTCAGTTTTAATGGCCATATAATAACCTCCTTGTACACACAATTTCTGTATTATATTATATAGTATAACATATTTATTTGCAAATTACCATAGTATTTTTTCATAAAATGGAAAAAATTTAATATTTTGTGAAGGAATGCACAGAAAACCTTGTGATTTATAAAAAAATGTGATATACTATATGATATAATTGTAATAATTATAGTTATTTACAGAAAGGAAGGATAGCTTTGAAATTTGTGCATTGTGCAGATTTGCATCTGGATACGGCATTTTCCGGTCTTGCAGACGGGAAAAAAGCGGCTGTTCGTCAGGCAGAGCTCAGAAGAACCTTTCTTTCGATTATAGAACTTGCCAAATCAGCAGATGCTCTTTTGATTGCCGGTGACTTGTTCGACCAGGATTCGGTGGAAGCAGAAACGATTCGTGTATTGCGTGCCGGTTTTGCATCGCTGGAGAAAACGCAAGTGTTAATTGTTGCCGGAAACCACGACCCTTTGACAGATGAATCTTATTATAAGCTAACCGGATTTTCTGACAATGTGTATATTTTTGGCAATGAGCTTGAGTGTGTCTCTGTTGCAGATTGTGATGTTTACGGCATCTCTTTTCGCCAGGCAGCACAGGAAGAAGCTCTTTTGCAAGGCATACACAAAGAGGGGGAGCGTCCGGCGGTGCTCCTGATGCATGGAGATTTAGGCGGCGGAGCTTATAATCCCATTGATAAAGATATGATAGCTGCTTCCGGTTTTTCCTATGTGGCTTTGGGACACGTTCATAGTTACAGTAAAGAAAAACTGGGTCAGACGACCTGCGCCTATCCCGGTTGCCCCGAAGGTCGCGGTTTTGATGAATTAGGCGAAAAAGGAGTGCTTATAGGAGAAGTGACTGCTGAAGGAGTCTCTCTTTGCTTTGAACCCATTTGCCGGCGGTGTTATGTGGAACAGAAAGTTTCTGTAGACGGTCTTTTGACCCACGAAGAAATGATTGGTGCAATCCGGGCTGCAGGAGTCAATGAAAAGGATTTGTATAAAATTATTCTCACCGGCAAAACAGAATTCGTGCCCGATGTGAATGTTTTGGCAGGTGGTTTTTCAGATTGTTTCTTCCTGAAGGTGTATGACGAGACCAAACGGCCTTTGGATGTACAGAAGCTGGCATCGGAAACCGGTCTGCGAGGAATGTTTACGGAAAAAATGATCTCCGGTCTTGAAGGAGAAGATAAAGAAAAATATGAAAAAGCTTTAGAGTATGGACTTATGGCGATTGAAGGAGAGAAGGTGAAAGCACTATGATCCTTCAAAAAATTGAAATTGAGCAGTTCGCCGGTTTAAAGAATTATACGTTGGAGCTAAAACCGGGTTTTCAATATCTTTATGGTCACAACGAAGCAGGAAAAAGTACAATTTGTGCCTTTTTGTCTGTTATGTTTTATGGCTTGCCTCCCAAAAAGAGCAAGGATGGCATCAAAGGTGACGGTCGCTTGTTCTATATGCCTTGGGGCGAACGGTATATGGCCGGTACGGTTTATTTTGAAGATAAAGGGAAAGAATATGTCTTAAAGCGTCGCTTTGGCAAAACAGCTAAGGGTGACAGCTGTACACTTCATTCCGGTGCGGACTGGACAGAAATCCCCATAGATGCCAAAACCGTTGGTCAGCACTTTTTTGGTATGGGAGCAGATGCTTTTGGAAAAAGCCTGTTCATCAGTCAACTGGGTGCGGCTTTTGCCAAGGGAAAAGAAGATGAACTCATGGAACGTCTTTCCAATTTGGAAAAGACCGGTGATGAGGATGCTTCGATTCAGAAAGCAATTAAGATATTGACAGATGCCGAATATGAGCTGGTGAGTAAAACCGGTCGTGGCGGCGCAATTCTGCAGATTGAGCAGGAAATTGAGCAACTGTCCGTTGAACGCATAGCGGCCCGACATAAAAATCTTTCTTTCCGGGATTTACTGGAAGAAATCAGTCAATTAACAAAAGAACGTGACGAGGCAGTCAGCGCACTGTCTGAAACGGAAGAAAAGCGGAAACAAGCGCAGGCTTATGAACAATATGCTGCACGAAAAGAACAAAGAAAACAGCAACAAGATATGGCGGAACGACTGGCAAAAGAACGAAGTGCCTTTGCCCGGGCAGAACAGGAACTGGCAGAGGTACAAGGGCGTTTGGTGTCGTATGCGGCAGTGGCGGCGCTGGAAACCGATGTGGTTTTACAGTTGGCTGAGAAGGAATCGGTTTGCAAGATTCTTTCTGAAAAAGAGGAAAAGCTATCGGCTCTTTCTGCAGAAGCCAGCAGGATGGAAGCAGAATTAACAGAAGCGGAAAATAAAGCCAAAAAACGGGTCAATGTGGCTGTTTTGTCTGTAGCGGTTGTGCTTTTACTTCTTGGCATTATTTTGGGCATCGTATGGCACCCAGTTGCTTTTGTCTTTTCTGCAATAGGCGTTGCCATAGGTTTGTTATCTTTGTCCGGCGATAAAGAAATTAAGCAGGCCAAACAGGATATGGCGGTGCTCAGTGCTCAAATTGCAGAAAAGAAAAAAGAAGAAGCCGCTTTGCAGGCAGAAAATATAAGTCAGAAGCTCAAACAATACCGTGGCGAGTTGGAATTTGTTTTCCGTCAGGCAGGAACAGACAGTTTAACCGGTCTGGCAGAAAAAATAGAAACAGCGCGGACTCTTGAGCATAAAAAAGAATCTTTAGAAAAGGAAAAACAACGCTTGGCAGACAGTGTGGCTCAACTGGAAGCCTCATTAAAGATGATGCCGGAGATATCGGAAGAACCACCGGTAGCATATGAAGGTCCGTCGGTGAAAATGCTGGAAGATCAGTTAAAGCGAATGCAAAACGAACAACTGGAAAGAGAACGAAAACTGGCACAAATGAATGCCAGGGCAACGGAGGGCTTTTCCGGAACCAGAGGCGTCAGCGTTATCGAAAGCGAACTGGCAGACGCTCAGGAACGCAAAGCAGAAATGGTCAAGCGATATGAGGCGATTCGTCTGGCACGGGAGGCTATGGAGCAGTGTGCTGAAGAATTAAAGAGTAATTTTGCACCGGTGCTAAATGAAAAGTCCGGCGCACTGATCAAGCGGCTCACCGGTGGCCGGTATCGTGAGGTCAAGGTGACAGATGATTATACAATGATGCTGAAAACGCCTTCGGGAACTGAAATCATCAATTCAGATTATGTGAGTGCCGGCACCTGCGACTTGCTGTATTTTGCATTGCGACTGGCAGTTTTGCAGACTTTGTATGATGCTGTACCGCTGCTGATTATGGATGATACCTTCCTGCAATTTGACAAAGAACGGCAACAAGCGGCATTTGACCTGCTGAAAGAAAATCCGGCGGAGCAGATTTTATATTTTTCCTGCCACGAGCCGGCGCAGGATTTAAACCTTACTGTGCAAACAATATCAAATAATTAATATAATTTATTGTTAAAGGAGACATTACAAATGAGAGACGAAACAAAATGCTTACATGCAGGGTACACCCCGAAAAATACCGAACCCCGTGTGGTTCCCATTGTGCAGAGCACAACCTATGTATATGATTCTACTGAAGAAGTGGCATCAGTTTTTGATGAACCCACCAAGTCTTTAATTTATTCCCGCTTTGCCAACCCCACGGTTATGGCAGTAGAACAGAAAATTGCTGAACTTGAAGGCGGTGTAGGGGCAATGTGCACCACCTCCGGTCAGGCTGCCAGTCTGCTTTCCGTTCTGAATATTGCACAGGCAGGAGACAGCATCGTCAGCCTGGGCGAAATTTATGGCGGAACGGTGAATCTCTTTGCCTTCACCTTTAAAAAGCTGGGCATTGAATGTATTTTTGTAGATAAAAACGCCAGCGATGAAGAAATTTCCAAGGCCTTTAAGCCCAACACGAAAGCTGTGTTTGGTGAAACCATTGCAAACCCTGCCTTATCTGTTTTAGATATTGAGCGTTTTGCAAGACTGGCGCATGAGCACGGTGTCCCCCTCATTGTGGATAACACCTTTGCAACGCCGATTTTCTGTAAACCCATTGAATTTGGTGCTGATATTGTTATTCATTCTACCACCAAGTATATGGACGGTCACGCTGTACAGGTTGGCGGTGTAATTGTAGATAGCGGTAACTTTGACTGGACAAACGGCAACTTCCCTGAACTGACAGAGCCCGATGAATCCTATCACGGCATTTCTTATACCGAAACTTACGGCAAGGCAGCTTACATCATCAAAGCCAGAATGCAGCTCATGCGTGACTTCGGCGTATACCCTGCAGCACATTCTGCATTCCTTTTGAACTTAGGCTTGGAAACCCTCCATGTTCGTATGAAACAGTACCATGAAAATGCTATGATTGTTGCAAAATATCTGCAGAATCATGAAAAAATTGAAAGTATTACCTATCCGGGTCTGGAGACAGATGAAAACTATGCTTTAGCACAGAAATATTTAAAGGGTTGCAGCGGTGTTATTTCCTTTGTTATCAAGGGCGGCAAGGAAAATGCTATGCGTTTCATGGATTCCTTGAAACTTGCTTCCAACGAAGTGCACGTTGCCGATATCCGCACCTGCGTACTGCATCCTGCCAGCGAAACCCATCGCCAGCTGACAGAAGAACAACTGGCAGCAGCCGGTATTAATGGCGGTATGGTTCGCTTCTCTGTTGGTCTTGAAAATGTAGAAGACATTTTAGAGGATATTGAACAGGCATTGGCACAGGCATAAACAATGAATTTTTATTGTTATGTGTAATTCAGAAAAAGAATTGAATTATTTCTGAATTTTTGATATAATAATAAAATATAGCTTTTTTAAAGAAAGTAGAGAACCCAGTGAACCCGGAGGTATATATGGATCAGTTAACCATTAAGAAAATCATTAGTCTGCCCATGATTGTGACACGCGGATTGGTGATTTTCCCGAAGACTCTGACCCATTTTGATATGGTGAGAGATAAGTCGATTAAAGCGCTGGAACAGGCCATGAGGGACGATCAAATGGTCTTTTTGGCGATGCAGCAGGATATTTTAGAAGAAGATCCTGCAAAAGATAAGATTGAAAAAGTGGGCACAATCTGCCGTGTGAAACAGGTGGTGAAAATGCCCAATGAGATGGTGCGTGTATTGGTAGAAGGTCTCGGACGGGCACAGATTACTGATTTTATCAGCGAAAATCCCTTTCATTCTGTGTTGGTGGAAGAATTAACCTGTCCGGAGGATGACCAGGTGTCGGCAGTTCGTTTTGAAGCGATGCGCCGCCGTTTGATTGCAGAATTCCAGAACTTTGGTTCTGCCAGTCGGAAAATGACACCCGAGGCCATAGCAGCCTTAGAGGATATGGAAAATCCTGCAGAGCTTACAGATACCATCGCTTCTAATGTGCAACTGAAAACAAAGGATAAACAAGCGCTGTTATCTACTGTTAGTGTGGCAGACCGTATGGAAATGCTCATTACTATTTTGATGCAGGAAACAGAAATCATCACCATTGATCAGGAAATCAGTCGCCGTGTGAAACGGCAGATAGATGAGAATCAAAAAGAATATATGCTCCGTGAGCAGATGAAGGCCATCCAGGAAGAACTGGGTGATAAAGACGGTGTGGGTCTGGAAATCCGCGAATTTAAACAAAAGCTTGCCGAACTCAATGTGCCGGAAGAGGTCTATAATAAGTGTGAAACGGAGCTTGACCGACTGTCTAAAATGCAGTTCGGCAATCCGGAGGCCAATGTAATCCGTAATTATGTCAGCTGGATTTGTGACCTGCCCTGGAACAAAGAAACAAAAGAAAATATTGATTTAGGTCGTGCAGCCAAAATTTTAGACCGTGACCATTTTGGTTTGCAGAAGGTGAAAGAAAGAATTTTAGAATATTTGGCTGTGAAAAAAATCACCGGTACTATGGCCGGACCGATTTTGTGTCTGGTGGGACCGCCGGGTGTGGGTAAAACATCCATTGCCCGCAGTGTTGCTGAAAGCTTAGGACGCAATTATGTCCGCATTTCGCTGGGCGGCATCCGTGACGAGGCGGATATTCGCGGTCACCGTAAAACCTATATCGGTGCTATGCCCGGTCGCATTATGCAGGCGATGAAGCAGGCAGAAAGCAAAAATCCCTTAATGCTCTTTGATGAGATTGATAAAATGGCCAGCGACTATCGGGGTGATCCGGCAGCAGCCTTGTTGGAAGTGTTAGACAGTGAGCAGAACAGCAAATTCAGAGACCATTATTTAGAAATTGATTTTGATTTATCCGAAGTGCTGTTTATTGCTACAGCCAACACCCTGGAAACGGTGCCGAGACCGCTACTTGACCGTATGGAAATTATCGAAGTGTCCGGCTACACATCGGAAGAAAAGTTCCAGATAGCCAAACGGCATTTGCTGCCGAAACAAAGAGAAAAACACGGATTATCTGCAGAAAACTTAAAGGTTTCTGCCGGGGCTATCCGTGAAATGATTGAATATTACACCCGCGAATCCGGGGTTCGTGGGTTAGAACGTACCATTGCGAAACTTTGCCGCAAAGCAGACCTTGCCATTGCGAAAGATGCAGAGCAGGTTGTTCGTATAACGGAAAAGAACACGGTAGATTATTTAGGTAAACGAAAGTATTCTTTTGAAACCGTTGGCAAAAAAGACGAAGTTGGTGTGGTAACCGGTCTTGCCTGGACGCAGGTGGGTGGTGACACCTTATCCGTTGAGGTAAATGTTATGCCCGGCAGCGGCAAAACAGAGCTTACAGGACAGCTTGGCGATGTAATGAAGGAATCGGCTAAAGCGGCTGTCAGCTATGTCCGTGCCAATGCAGAGCAGTTGGGCATTGAAGGCGATTTTTATGAAACCAAGGATATTCATATCCATGTGCCTGAGGGTGCTACCCCGAAGGACGGCCCTTCTGCCGGCATTACCATTGCAACGGCGCTGACTTCTGCATTATCCGGACGTCCTGCCAGCCGTAAGGTGGCTATGACCGGCGAAATTACCCTGCGAGGCAGAGTGCTTCCCATTGGCGGATTGAAGGAAAAAACCCTGGCGGCTTATCGTGCCGGTATTGAAACCGTTGTGATTCCGGCAGAAAATGAAAAGGATATGGATGAGCTGGAGGGTGTTGTAAAAGAACATCTGCAAATTATTCCCGTTCATAATATGGACGAGGTTCTGGGCATCGCCCTTTTGAAATGAATTGAGGACAGCTATGAAAGTAAACACAAATAACGTCAATCTTGTGATTTCAGCGGTTAAAAAGATGCAATATCCCAATACAAATATGCCGGAAATTGCTTTGGCAGGTCGTTCTAACGTGGGAAAATCATCTATGATTAACAAGGTTTTAAACCGGAAAAGCCTGGCGCGTGTCAGCGGTACACCGGGTAAAACCATTACCATTAATTTTTATAATGTGGATAATCAGTTAATGCTGGTGGACTTACCGGGCTATGGCTATGCACAACGTTCCAGAAAAGAAGTGGAAGCCTGGGGCAGTATGATTAACGATTATTTAGAAGGTCGTCCGCAGCTTTGCCAGG
>SVJT01000029.1 GCA_015068865.1 Oscillospiraceae bacterium
CACATTGGTAAACCACAGTTCTTCCGGCATTTGCTTTTCATGGAAGTTGCGGATGTTTTTAGCAGCATATGTAATGGCGTCGCGGGTTTTTTCATCTAAACGGGCATAACCGGCTTCGATTTCTTCAGGACGGATTTTAATCGCATCCTTTGTTAACGTAACGCCATCAAATTTTGCAGTATACTTTAAAACTGCCTCATCACCATTTTCCTTAATATCTGCAGCTACTTCCTTTGCCAGTTCCATCTGGCGACTGATATCCTGTTCAGCACGCTTCATTACGAATTCCTTTTCAGCGGCTGTCATATCTTTTAAAACACGTACTTTCATGAAAACAATGTCCTTTCCCAATGAATATTAATCGATGATTTTTTAAGAGGATTTTACCCCATTATCTTTTATTATAATATATTATAAGAATAATTGCAAGAAGTCTGACATAAATTTAATTAAAAATATATGAATTTTTATGCAAGAACAAAAAATGAGTGAAATTTGTTAACTTTGCGATAGATATTATGTAAACCAAAAGAGAATTGTAAAAAAAAGTTATTCACATAATTAACAGGGTTATGAACAGTTTTTTTGTCTGTATAGCTGATTTTTGTGTTAGTTATCAACATTATCAACAGGTTATCAACAGTTTTTATAAACAAAACAAATGTTTGGTGGACCCTTTGAAAGTGGCTTAAACTCGTTTTCAAGGGTTGGTTTACATAAAAATGGATTATGGGAAATGAGGGTCAAATTTTGAAAAAAAAAGCAAGAAATTTGTTAAAAATCGGAGCCATTTATTTGGGTACAGTTTTAGGAGCAGGATTTGCTTCCGGACAAGAGCTTTTGCTGTTTTTTGTCCGCTTTTCAAAGAGGGGATTGGTGGGGTGTTTCCTGGCTGGGGTGCTGTTTTGCCTACTGGGAGCTTTGATTTTAAAACGGTCATATTCCCTTTCTGAAAAAAACTGCAAGCAGTACTTGAAGACTGTTTTTCCGAAGGGAATATCCTCTTTTTTGCAAGGTACAATGGAGGTATTTTTATGCATCAGTTTTTGCATAATGTTATCCGGTGCCGGAGCATTCTTTAAAGAGCGATTTTCTCTTTCACCTTTTATAGGCATTTTGGTGACAGATTTAATTTGCCTTTTGGTCTTTTTATATGATTTGGAAGGACTATCTTTTCTTAATTTATTACTGACCCCCGTTATGCTTTTAGGAACAGTATATGTATGCTTTTTTGCTTTGTTTGCAGAGTCTTCAATGGTTTGGTTACCGCAAGTGCATCCTCATGGTCGTTTTTTACCCTATGCATTGCTTTATGTAGGATATAATATGCTGACAGCAACAGCGGTGTTGGTTCCAACGGTTGCTTTGGCAGAAAGTGAAAAAACAGCAGTACGAGGAGGTGTTTTAGGTGGCGTATGTTTATCCATAATGGCGCTTCTGAGTTGTCTTGCGCTATACTTTCAAAATGAGGTATGGCAATCCGCGCTACCGATGTTATTGCTGTCCAGAAAGGCAGGAATGTGGGCTTATGGAGTGTATTCTGCCGTACTGTATATGGCAATGCTCACAACAGCTGTGTCTACCGGCTTTTCTGTGGTAAAAAGCGTCGAGAGGGTAGGCTTTGGGAAAAGGAAAGGTGCTTTAACCGTTTGTTTAGCGGCATTACCGTTATCCTTTGTGGAATTTTCAACTTTGGTTCGGTATTGCTATGTTTTTTTTGGCATTTTGGGTTTAATTTTGATAGCGGGCATCTTGTGGGATTGGTATAAACGCCTATAATGAAATAACGAAAAAATAAGAGAAAATTAAAGATTAGCGAAGATAAATTAAAAAAATGGCTGAAAATGGTGAAAAATTAGGTTGAAAAATCGGACGAGAAAAGGTAATATATATTAAGTAAATTATCTTCGGGGTGTAGCGCAGCTTGGTAGCGCGCCTGCTTTGGGCAACACATCCGACCGCTGCCGGTGGCAGGGGGAGGGAGGCTGTGTTGGCGTAGCGGTCAAAATTATGCGAAGCGAGTAGCGAGCAAAGAATTTTGGGAACCGCAAGAGGCGGCGAAGCCGAGGATGTCGCAGACATCGTGCTCATTGATTTATGATAAACAGAAACAATTTAATAACGGGGTGTAGCGCAGCTTGGTAGCGCGCCTGCTTTGGGAGCAGGATGTCGCAGGTTCGAATCCTGTCACCCCGACCAAAAACTGCAATGCCCATCAGGGCATTGCAGTTTTTTTGTTGCGGCGGCCTAAGGATTAGGACGCCGGAGACAGTTCGTTGAGACAGCCAAAGAGCGAAGCGATTTGGTCTGTCGAGTCTCGAGCACGCGCCAGCTATCGGGCACCGCCGAGAGCGGTCGATAGATAAGCGAGCGCAGAGTATCCTGTCATGGAGGTGCGTTCTAACCTGCTTGATGCCTCAGCTTTACAAATGAAAAATTATATGCTATTATGGGACTATCAGGATGCAGGGTTTACTCATTACTGTCTGCTCACAGAAGGCGAAAATTGTGATGATTGCAACAGTTTAAAAGGTCAGATTTTCCTCATCAACGAGGCGCGTGTAGGTGAAAATTTTCCACCAATGCATCCTAATTGCAACTGTCGTGTTGGTATTTTAAATGGTGCAGGGCAAGTGGCGTACATTATCAGTGCGGGCAAGTCAGAAAAGAAGAGCGAGGAAACAAACTGGTACGATGCCTTTTTGCGAATGCCACAGGATGCCAAAGAACTGTTTTTAGCATTTGTCCGCGCACAAAATGAACGGCTGGGACAGAAAGATATTGTAGGTTTTTTAGATTGGCTGACGATGGGTATTATCAGCGGAACAGTGAAAGGTTATGAGGACAGATATCAGGAACTGCTTGATGACCCAACACTCTATAATGTTGTAAACTACTTAACAAGCGGCTTTGCAGACGCAGTCAAGGGCGCCTTTAAACCCGAAGAACCTCTTTCTCTTCAGCACTGGCTGGATACACTTGGTACTGTATCTACAGCTTTTGCGGCATACCAGCTGGGGCAAAGTGCAACATCAAATACACAACACAGTGTTACAGGGTACGCTGACAATGCTGTATTAAATAAAAACCAGTTTCTTAGCGGTGGTTTAGATACACTCGATGACTTAGATGATTTATTGACTAATCCTAGTAGGTTAACCAATGTAGACGAACAACAATTATATGATTATTTGATAGAAAGAGGGTATGAGGTACAACCTTTAAGCAGAGGAAGTTTCAAAGGCATTCCTTTCGAAAAGGGCGGTGGATTTAAGGTGAACTGGGGAGGAGATAGAATTTTACAGTATCATCCTTGTAATGCAAGCCATCATGGCGGAGCGTATTTTAAAATATCGTCCGGAACAACAGGAACAATTAGAATAGATTTAAAAGGAAACATCATAAAATAGAGGTGGAGTATGAATATAGACAATTTAATCAAAAAAATGGAAAAAGTATTCCTAGATTTAGGATTCCAAACGGAATATATAGGTGAGAAAAACGAAAAATACATGCATTACAATAACTGTTATTGTAAGATCAGTTATCTCATGAGTTTGTCAGCCTGTGTAATAGAAAGTGCGGATTGCTTGGAAGATGCTGTTCGTGGTGTATTAGAAGATGGAGAATTATATTTTTTAGACAGTTCTGAAGCAGAAATACTCTCTAAATTGCGCCAAGACTTGAAAAACTATTATATGGAATAACGTACATGTTAATTTTTATATTCAATTGATTAAGGAGGAAAAGTGAATGTATGAATTAATAGAAATTGCAGCAACTGATGCAACTCGGTTTTTAAGATTAAAAAATATAGAATCAGGAATTATTGAAGAATGTTTTGATGATTCTGCAGTAGTCAGTGATAAAAATTTCAATTTTATGAAAATCAATCAGCGATATCAATGCAAAATTAAATTATTTGGGAAAGCGGTTCGCGAAAAAACAGAGAACAGTGCTATTTGCAAGGTGATAAACAGAGAAATTATGATTGGGAAAAAGCCGATGGTCGAGGTTCAGATCGATAATGATCATTACTATATAGCAAAGAAAACTATTAAAGATTTTTTCAATGATGAAAGTTTTTATTTTTGTTGTACAAGAAAAGATTTAATACAAGTTGATGACGTGGTACATGCTGATTTATTTTGATGAACGTATAGACGGCGCGGATTTATTCCGTGCCGTTTATGCGTTATTTTGAGGTTTCGCTTTCGCTTTTTCTGCAGCAATCTCTGCTTTCATTTTTCTAATCAGTTCAGCCAGTTTTTCTTCGCATTCTGCTTCAGTTTGGGCGTAGACATTTTTGGAGATACGTTTTCCGTCGGCACCTTTTGGGGAATATCTGCCCTCGTAGAGGTGGTCGTTTATCTTTGTGATACAACCGGTGCCGGGCTTTCTGTATTTGCCCTTTGTTGGCTCAAATTTGGCTTGTGCTGGCTTTTCTTGTTCTGTTGGTGTTATTTCCTTGTTTGAGTCTTTATTCTTGCTAAATCGGGCATTTATTTTCGCTGCTGCTTGTTGTTTCATTTCGTCGGTGGTGTGGAGGTAGATATCCATGGTTGTTTTACTGGATACATGCCCGATGATAGAGGACAGGGTTTTAATGTCCATATCGTTTGCCACCGCATTTGTGGCGAAGAAAAGAGCGTCTGATAGGATTTTTTCTGGAGTAGAAAGCGCTTGAAAAAGCCGAAAGCTCTGTGTGACATATTCTATCAGTTATTTGGGAGCAGGATGTCGCAGGTTCAAATCCTGTCACCCCGACCGCGTCGAAGCAAAGTTCGCTTTACTTCGAGTTTTTTGCGAAAAAATCATCTGTCCGCTTACTTGCTTCTCCTTTTTTCACAAAATGTCGCGCTCAAGTCGGCTGTTCGCCTGTAAACACGCTCGCAACACCTTTGTTTCGCTAACAACATTTTGTGAGTATTCCATCAGGGCATTGCAGTTTTCGTTATACAAAAAGAATGAGTCCGGTATCATACCGAACTCATTCGCAAACATATTAATATTTATTGTTCGACTGACTGTTCAACGGACTGTCGATATTGATCAGGTGTCATAAACTCACAGCCCAAATTTTCCAGATAGGTTAAAAGCTTTTTAAATTCTACGATAGAATCTTCTTCCCAATATGCAGGATGTCCTTGAAGAACAACGACAGAGTCGTACTTTAAGGTCTCAAATTTTGTAACAAAACTGTCGTAGGTTCTAACGACACCTGTTTTGGACTCAAGTAACACGTTTGACAGGGACGCACTTCCTTGATTAAAAGGAATATTCAACGCATTAAATGCGACCTTATTGGTCTTTCCGAAGATGACCGTCTTTATCTGCGGATAATATTCGTTGATAATCTTAACGGTGTCATCATTGTTTGTGTTCCATGATGGTCCAAAGGTTTTGAAGTCATAATTGAAGAAAGTTTTCATCAGGTAGAAGGAATCATCCAGTCCCTTTTTCTGTTCGTCATAGCTTTCCTGGAATTCGTACACCTTTTTGTTATTGACGGTACTTTCTGCATGGTCGTAGCCGTGAAGCCACATCTCGTGACCGTCTTGAATCCATTTTTTGTAGGTTTCTGTCTGTTCAGTGTAAGCTGTGGGGTCTGCCATCACATCCACTATTGTTGATGTCAGCACACCAACAGATCCTTTGATTCCTCTTTCATTCAGACATTCAATCGCGTTATTCAGGCGTTTTGTCTGAGCTTTCTGTTTAAGACGGGCATCATCAAATTTAAAAATGATGATAGGAGGCTTTTGCAGTGAAACCTCAGACTGAGCAGCTATGGGCTGAATACCCTTCCCCAGTACGAAAGCCTTTGCCTCAAAGCTTTTAACACCTTCTACCTTAAAATCAATGCTTTTTGTTTTTGAAACATCGCCTTCGTAAATAATTTCAGCCTTTTCCATTCGGTTATTTCTGTAAAAACCGAGTATAACGACCCCTTCCTTTTCGGGCATACCGGCAAGCTTCACCGTGCCGCTTATAAAGCCTTGCTCTGCAACGTCAACGGTTTTCGTTTCATTAATCGTCAGAGAAATGGTTGGAACTTTTACTTCTTCTAAAAGCTCATCCACCGAAAGCTCTGCCGGATCACCATCGGGAATCATATTGAAATATACATACTTTTTACCGTTTTCTTCTACGACATCAACAGTTTTCGTTTCGTTGCCACATTTTAAGGTTGCTTCCTCGGGCCATCTTTTAGAGACATTCACTTTCACCGTAAGGGGATGGCTGAAGAGCTCATCATCCTCCATCTCATCAGTGAGGCTGATTTCCAGTTTTTTATCCTCTGCACTTTCGATGGCCGCTGTTGCAGAATCTCTTTCGTATATGTATTTGACAACGTCGTTAAAACTGCCCGACCATACATTGCCATTATCAGATTGAGCCTTAATATATTCAAAGTGATCTTCTATTGTTGAATACTTAGAAGCATAGGCATCAGCAGCTGAACTGGAACCACCTATGCCGTGCAAAAGGGGAACATACCATCCGCCTGCAGAAACAGCAGTATCTACAGAGCCGTTTAATTTTTCTAAAGTTGTTCCATACTGGACAACCACCGTAGGTACTTTAAAAAAGTTTGTAGGGGTTGCCTGCTCAAGAACACCGCCCGATGCTTTGCGGTTTGCATAGTGTCCCTTTGCCATTTCGGTAATAGCAGCATCTGTCGTCTGGCCCCAAGGTGATGCAAAACAGAAGATTTCCTGGTCAGTAAAGACTGTTTCGAGATATTCTTTCGCTCCTGAAATATCTTCTGCTAATTCTTCTGCCGTATAGGTATCTGTTTCTTTATATTTAATTTTGTGGGAATAGGAGTGATTGCCAAGATCCATATATCCATCAGCAAAAATATCCTTCCAACCATCAATTTCTTCTTCCTTAAGCTTTCCTGCTATGATGAACTGTGTACTGTAGATGCCATAGGTTTTCTGAAGTTCATTATATCTGACTGCCGAATCATAAACACCATCATCAATGGTTATGGAAACGGCGGCAGTTTTATTATCAAGCCAGGTACATATGGCCGGGGCGTCCAGAGCTGCTTCTTCAGCGGTTGCGATGCTGACAGTAAACATAGTAGCCACCATAGATAAAATCAAAAACAAACACAACATTTTTTTAATGCTTTTCATAACATCTCTCCTTTAACTTGTTTTGTTGCTACATCAAAATCTTATCATATAATAATGTCTTCTATTTAAATAAATTATAAATGAAAGTCTTTTCAATAACAATCACAGAAAGATAAATTCTTAAAAATGAGCATAAATATTCTTAATATTGAACACTGTTTGAACAAAGCTGAAGTATTAATATCAGAGACAGGAGAGATTTTGAGATGTACACCTGTGCCTGATATATTACCTATTTTGATAGTAGTTTTCTGCATGATTAATCGGCGGCTTTTTTGGGACGTTTACCTGTAGCTTGCCTCTTTACATCTGCTTTTCATAGTGCTATAATATTAGAAAGAATAGTCAGACAGGAGGCTTTTACATGATACCGGCTATCGGTTTTTCTCTGCAGAAACAATATAATCTGCCCATGTCGAAAATCATATCCTTGCTGAGTGAGCAAGGTTTTTCTGCCGTATCGCCTCTTTGGACACCGGAACTGAATGTAGCAGAACTTGATGCCTGTGTCAAACGCCATAATATGGTGATTCAATCCATCCATGCTCCCCATAAAGACATTGCACTTTTGTGGGTGCCGGAAAACGAACGGTCTTATCTTGTACTTCTGAATGTTATGAAAAGTATTGACGATTGTGCCCGTTTTGCTGTCCCTGTCCTTGTGGTTCACGGTTGGCAGGGTTTATTTTATTCTTTCTCTGAGGAAAAGCTGAATTTTGCATTATTTGATCAGTTAGTGCAGTATGCTGAAACCCGGGGCATATTCGTCGCATTTGAAAACTTAGAGGGAGAGGAATATCTGGAAGCTCTGATGACACGCTACAGACAACAATCTAATGTTGGTTACTGCTGGGATTCGGGGCGTGACAACTGTTATCCGCATAAGAAAGATTTTTTACATACTTTCGGCAGTCGGCTTATAATGACACATTTAAATGATAACTTTGGTCTGCGTCATCCAAACGGTATCCCTTCTGGTGATGACGATTTGCATCTGCTTCCTTATGATGGCACCATAGATTGGGATAAAGCTCTTTTAAAATTAGGGAAAGCTCCGAGGCAGAAAATTTTAAATTTTGAATTGAAAACTGTTTCTCATTCCACCAGGGAGACAGACCTTATTTATGCAAATCTTTCCCTTGAGGCATTTATCGCAAAAGCTGGGGAGAGAGCACGACTGATTGCAGAAAAATATGCCAAGGGTTTACAGTGAAAAAGAACATTTTAAGTACATAAACAGCCTGTATTATTGCGGCGATGCAATGTTACAGGCTGTTTATTTTTAAAAAATATCATTCCTTAAATAAAAAATTTAAAATCGGTTATACTATGGAAAGAATGGAGTGATTTTCTTGGAGCATACAAATTCCCGGTCTTATATGACGGGGTTTATTCCATACATTTTAGGAGCACTTTTAATCAGTGCAGTGGGTGGCTTTACAACTGTATTAGGACCGGCTTTTGTGAAAGATTTGCAACTGCCTTATAACAATACCACCTGGACAGCGTTGGCAATGGCAACATCAACAGCCACCTTGGCGCCGGTTTTAGGAAAAGTTTTGGATGTGATTGGACGAAGAAAAACCCTTTTATTCGGCATTGCTGTTTTTGCCTTGGGAAATGGACTCACAGCTATGGCTGACAGTCTTTGGTTTATGATGCTTGCCCGATTTACGGTGGGGGTGGGTACGGCGGCAGTTGCACCGGTGGTATTGTCATATATTGTAACCAGTTTTCCCCAAGAAAAAGTAGCAAAAGGGTTTTCCTTTTATATGCTGATTTCAAGTGCGGCGGTTATCTTTGGTCCAACGGCCGGCGGTTTTATGGTAAAGGCTTACGGTTGGCGTATAATGATGTGGCTTTGTACTGCTGCTTCTGTTTTGGTCTTTATAATTTGTGCATTCAGGAAAGACAGAGAAATATTTTCAAAAAAATCACTTCTGGGGTTCGACGGCGCCGGTGCCTTTTGGGTATTTGTGTTTTTTGGGCTGATACTGTGCATCCCATCGTTTTGGCAGAATTTCGGCATTACATCTCCTTGGTTTATTGTCGCTGCTGTTCTTTTAATTCCTGCCTTTTTAGCATTATATTTTACAGAAAAAAAGGCAAATAATCCTATTTTGCAATGGTCTTTTATGAATCGAAAGCCCTTTATCCTTTCTGTTCTGGCACTGTTTTTAACACAAGGCTTAATGCAGGCGAATATGACCAATATCATTGTGTTTGTCAATTATACACAGCCGCATAATACAGTGATTTCCGGATATGCTATTTCTATTATGTATGTCGGGATGTCGTTAGGGTCAGTCATTTTAGGTCCGTTGGCAGATCGTCGGGAACCTAAATGGGTGTTGGTGTTTTCCCTATTGCTGACAGGTATCGGTTGTGGAATTATGCTTTTATTTACCGAAGTAACATCGGTTTTGTTGTTAGGAGCATCTTTAGGGATTCTCGGCCTGGGATTAGGTGGTAACGCTACAGTTTTTATGAAAGTTGTTCTGTCCGGTGTGCCGGTTGAAACCGCAGGAACCGGCACGGGCACATATGGTTTGTTTCGCGATCTGGCTGCTCCTTTTGGAGTGGCGGTGTTGGTTCCTTTATTTACCAATGGTGTTGCCAATAACATTGCGATGGGAAAAAGCGTAACAAAGGCTGCACTTTATTCCGTCAGAACTTTGGCAATCGTAGAAATTATCGGTGTTTTATTGGGTATTATCATCGTACTGTTGTTGCCCACAATTTATAAAAATAAAGGAGAGCGGTTATGAAGCTAAGAAATAAAGTTGTTTTGGTTACGGCAGCTTCCAGGGGAATTGGTCTTGCTATTGCCCGGACTTGCGCGAAAGAGGGAGCCTCTGTTTATATTGCTTCGCGGGAGTTGGAACAAGTTCAGGAGGAAGCTGAAAAGCTGGAGGCAGAGGGTTATCGGGCGAAAGGCGTTTATAATGATGCTTACGTATCCCGTTCTTATACTACAATGGTGGAAGATGTGATTCAGGATGCCGGCAGAATTGATGTGTTGGTAAACAATTTCGGCACGTCCAACCCGAACAAGGATTTGGATGTGGCGAACACCGATGTAAATGTATTTTTAGAAACAGTAAACCTGAATTTGCGGAGCGTTTTTTTATCCAGCCAGGAGGTGATTCCGCATATGGTAAACCGTGGTGGTGGCAGTATCATCAACATATCTTCCATAGGCGGATTGGTACCGGATGTGTCTCAGGTGGCATATGGCACCAGCAAGGCAGCCATTAACCATCTGACGAAATTAATTGCGGTGCAGGAGGCAAAACACAATATCCGTTGTAACGCCATTTTGCCGGGGATGACGGCAACAGCTTCTGTGGAGAAGAATCTGACAGGAGAGTTTAAAGAGCTGTTTTTGCGGCACATACCCTTTAAAAGAATGGCTATGCCGGAGGAAATGGCAGCTGCGGTTGTCTATTTTGCATCGGATGAATCTTCCTATGTAACCGGTCAGTTGTTAACTGTTTCCGGGGGATTTGGTCTTGCAACACCCATTTATGGAGACATAGCGGAGTGGACTAAACAAAGATAAAAGAGGCTGCAGCAAAAGGAAATCCTTTTGCTGCAGCCTCTTTTCTAAAGAATTTTAATTCAAATAATCATGTTGGCTACAATATCTTTTGTTGCCGGAAACTCTGTTGTAACAGGTGGAATATAAGCAAAAACGACCGGAATTCGGTTGATGCTCGTAGCAGTAATATTCATCGTCGTCTTCATAATAACCATATTCGTAACAATCATCTTCAGAACAGAACTGAGAGTCAAACATGAAAATGCCATCAAAGTTCAGCGGAAGCTCACGGCCCTTTTTATCAATAACGGCATATTTTTTATCGGTGGTTGCCACAACGGCATAACCGTCATTAAAGAAAGGAGTTGCAAGAATATACTGAGTATTTAAAACATAACTGCCTTTTTTATCGATATATCCGTATTCGTCATCGTTTTTTACGCAGGCCAAACCGTTAGAAAAACTATAGGCTTCATCAAATTGAGGATTGATGACATATTGACCCTTTTTGTTAATAAATCCATATTCGTCATCATCACACACCAGTGCAAGCCCTTCATTGAAAGGATAGGCATCATCAAACTGGGGATTGATAATATATTGACCTTTTTTATTGATATATCCGTATTTTCCGTCAACTTCAACACAGGCTAAACCTTCAGAAAAGGGAAGTGCGGAATCGAATTGAGGATTGATAATATATTTTCCCTTTTTATCAATATAACCGTATTCTTCGTCGTTTTCAACACAGGCTAAGCCCTCAGAGAAAGGAGATGCGTAATCAAATTGGGGATTGATAACATAGTTTCCCTTTTTATCAATATAGCCATACTCTCCATTACTTTCAACACAGGCCAAGCCTTCAGAGAACGTTCCCTTCCAATTCGCAAAATAATCAAGACCGTCAAATCCAACAAGGACTCCGTCAAATTGTGGCGTGATAACGTAGTTTCCTTTTTTATCGATAAAACCGTAATCGCCGTTATCGAAAACAGCTGCCAAACCATCAGAAAAAGGTAGAATATCATCATATTCATGAGGATTGATTATATATCGTCCGGATTTGTCGATGACACCTACATTATCATAATCACCGGCCCAAGCCAAACCTTCGGAAAACCACATTGCTCCCTCAAACTGAGGGCTGATAACCAGTTTGCCGTTTTTGTTGGCATAACCCCATTTATCACCGGATTTAACAGCGACCAAACCATTGTTAAATAAAGAAAGTCCTTTTTTAGAAAAACTGAAGTTACCGAGGATGAAGAACAGAACAACGGCAATGATAACAGCTAAAAAAGCGGCACCCAGTCCAATAAATAAGCCGAGATAAGATTTCTTTTTTTGAGGTGGAGCAGTGGGAAACCCTTGATTTGTTATAGAGAGGGAATTGAGAAAATCTCCGGCGAGGTTAGAATCGTCTGTAGACGGGAAGCCGTTGGTGTTTCCGCTAAAATTTTCGTTCATAATGTGCCTTCTTTCTTCTTTTTGTTATATTAAAACGGTCTGATTTTATCAGGGATGGATAATACTATCAATCAAATAGTTATTGCGGTCTAAATTGTTTATAAAAAAGCTGTCAAAAACAATGGGCAATTCTTTACCTTTTTTATTGATGACGGTATATTGGTTATTTTCTAAGCGAACAATGGCATAACCGTCATCGAAGAACCGGCTGGCGGAGGTATACTTGTAATCGACAATTTGCTTACCTTTTTTGTTGATATAGCCCCATTTGCCATTGCTTTTAACAGCGGCGATTTCGTTGTAGAAACAGTCGGCATCATCAAATTGGGGATTGATGACAAATTTTCCTTTTTTGTTAATGTAGCCGTATTTGTCATTTGATTTAACATAGGCTAAATGATAAGAAAATCTGCCGGCATCATCAAATTGAGGATTGATAATATATTTTCCTTTTTTGTTAATGTAGCCAAATTTATTACCGTTTTCAACGAGGAGTAAGCCGTCACCGAAATAATCGGCAAAATCAAATTGAGGATTGATGACATAGTTCCCTTTTTTATCAACAAAACCAAATTGATTGTCGTTTTTGACTCTGAATAATTTATCGGATATTTTATCGGCAAAATCAAATTGCGGGGTGATGATGAATTCGCCTTTTTTGTTAATGAAACCGTACTTGCCGTTTTGTCTGACGCGAGCTAATCCGTCAGAAAAGCTGTAAGCATAGTCAAACTGCGGATTGATGACATATTCACCTTTTTTATTGATATACCCATACCGACCGCCGCTTTCAACACAAGCCAAGCCGTCAGAGAAGGGTTCGGCATCGTCGAATTGAGGATTGATGATGTATTTACCCTTTTTGTCAATAAAACCAAAATTTCCATCATTTTCAACGCAAGCCAAGCCACCGGCAAAACGGCTTGCAAATTCAAACTGTGGATTAATGATGAATTTACCTTTTTTGTTGATAAAGCCGATTTTATCACCACTGACAACCCGGGCCAAACCGTTGTCAAAATTGTCAGCATTGTCAAATTGAGGATTGATAACAAAAGAACCCTTTTTGTTGACGTAGCCCCATTTATCACCAACTTCAATAGCCAATAGTCCATCACGGAATAAGGTGTTGGTACCGTGGTTTCCGCCTCTTGTGATAAAGAAAATGAGTATGACCAACAGAGCGGAAATAGACATTAAACTAAACAGCAGAAAATTCCTTTTATCTTTAACGGGAGCAGGGGAATGTTCAGCTTCCTGGGAAACAATATCCGTATGTTTTGCGGAAACGAGTTCGCTGCATGTATCGGCAACTTTAACAGGTTCATCTCCTTGAGGTGACTGTGTTTCGGTTTTGTTAAATTCCTGATTCATAATAAAACCTTCTTTCGCATATGTTACTTCCTATTATAAAGGCTTTGTCACGTTTTGTCAATAAAAGAAAAGACCGGCGACAAAGTCGCCGGTCTTGTAAGCTGTTTTTATTCATGCAGATAGCAATAATCGCTATTGGCGTCATAAACTCTTCTGTAGCAATCATAATACTCGCAGTATCTGTAGCGATGGTTGTAGCAGTAATCTTCGCCGTATACGGTTTTGTTACATTTGTAATAATCGCATTCTTTGGGTTGGTGTCTGTAGCAGTAACCGCCTTCGTCTGCATAGTTATAACAGGAACTGTACTGACATATCGGTCTGTGATCATAACAATAATTTTTGTCATTGATTTCATAGTAACCGTCTTCGTAGCAATCATCTTCGCAACAGAAAACTTCGTCGTAAGTGTAAATTGCGTCTAAAGCGATTGGCAGTTCTTCGCCCTTTTTGTTGATGATGGTATATTTTTTATCGGAATTTACAACGATAGCATAACCGTCATCAAAGAAGGAGGAGGCATAGCCGTATTGGCAGTTTATAACATAATTACCCTTCTTGTCGATGTAGCCATATTTGTTGTCGTTTTCAACCAAAGCTAAGCCACAGTTGAAAGGATTAGCGTAATCAAACTGAGGATTGATAACATATTTACCCTTCCGGTCAATGTAGCCGTAATTATCGCCACTGTCAACACGAGCTAAGCCTTCATAGAAGTGGATGGAAGACTCGAATTGAGGGTTGATGATATATTTGCCTTTTTTATCAATAAGTCCCCATTTTTCACCGCTTTGAACGCAAGCGGAGCCTTCAAAGAAGGAACCGGCGTAATCAAACTGAGGGTTGATAACAAACTTACCTTTTTTGTCAACATAACCCCATTTGTCATTGTTCTGAACAGCAGCAAGACCATCAACGAAATTATAGGCTTGATCAAATTGCGGGTTGATGACAAATTTACCCTTTTTGTCAATGAAACCGTATTTGTTGCCGCTTTGAACACAAGCTAAACCATCAATGAAATAGAAATAATCTTCAAACTGAGGATTGATGACAAACTTACCCTTTTTGTCAATGAGACCGTATTTGTCATCATTTTGAACACAAGCTAAGCCGTCGATGAAACTGTTAACGGAATCAAACTGGGGATTGATGACAAATTTACCCTTTTTGTCAATATAACCCCATTTGTCGTTGTTCTGAACAGCGGCAAGACCGTCTTTAAAACTATATGCACCATCGAACTGGGGATTGATGACATACTGACCTTTTAAATCGACATAACCATATTTACCGTCCTCGTTACAAACAGCTAATAATCCTTCAGACGGGGAATAGATATTGCTGAACTGAGGATTGATAACAAATTCGCCCTTCTTGTTGATAAGACCTTCTTTTCCGTCATTTGTGACGCAAGCATAGCCATCAACGAAGGAGTAAGCGAAATCAAACTGAGCAGAAATCACGAAGTCGCCTTTTTCGTTGATGTAACCCCATTTGTCGCCGGATTTGACATATACCAAACCGTCGGTAAACAGATTGTTAGGCTCTTCTTTTGCTGTGGTTTTGTTACCACCTAACAAAAAGACTAAAAGCAGAACAATCAGGATAGCAGCTGCAGCGCCGATAATTGCAAACAGCCACCATTTATTTTTCTTTTTCGGGGGAACAGGCATTTCAGCCACTAGGTCGGTTTGCTCTTTTGCTACCATATCTTTCAATGCAGAAGCTTGTTCCGTATCAGAAACAGCACCTTCAACTACAGGCTCTGACTGAACAAACTGCGGAGCTTCAGATTCCGGTACTACTTCAACGGGAATCTCTGCTTCCGGTTCAACAGGAGCAGAGGGTGCTTCTGTTTCAGGAGTAGCAGGAATCGCAGTTTCAGGTTCCTGAGAAGAGAATGTTTCTTTTTCATTAAAGTCCTGACTCATAAATAAAACCTTCTTTCTTATTAGATACTTAATATTATAAATACTTTGTCATGTTTTGTCAAGTAAACAGGAAAAGATATGTAAAAAAGCAGGTGGGTGAATAAAACTTGTCACGTTTTCTTTTTAGCAAAATGTATAGTGGAACTTCTTTTTGAATTCTCGCTTCGCTCGTCTTAACAAAAAGAAGAACTGGAGTAAGGCTTTCTGTCGTCGCTACGCTCGACACAAAGCCTTACCCCATGTCCAGCGCTCAAGTCCTTTCTAACAAAAAAAGAAAGAGCAACTTAAAAGTCACTCTTTCTTTTTGGCAGGGGTAGAAGGACTCGAACCCTCAAGAACGGTTTTGGAGGTCATGTCAAATTAAAAAGACCGTCCAATTTGTTCCCACTGTTGAGCCATTTGTGCTACTTGCTCTTTTGAACCTTATGCCTTTTGATGCTTTATTGATGCTATTAAAAATTCTCTGCAAATTTGATGCCCAACTGCCAAAAAATCGACACGCTTAGTTTTATTTGAGTATAACATATATTCTGCGAAAATGCAAATTCATTCACGATAGAATTGCCCGTTTTTGAGGACAGGAGAATAAAATGAGCCTCCAAGAAAATACTCCTCGAAGACTCAAACTGTTGTATTGTAGATAAAACTGTGGTATAATTAGATATCAGCTTTCCATAAGCCGTGGAGATTGCAGTAAGCATAAGCTGC
>SVJT01000030.1 GCA_015068865.1 Oscillospiraceae bacterium
TGGTGTTAACTCATTTGATGGAAAAACAACATATTGGCGTGCTGACGGGGTCGCCTATAACAGATATAAAAATCACGTTGAAATCCGGTGCGGCACACATTAAGCACACGGAGGGCGGTGATTTCAGACAGGCAACTTACCGGGCGGTGCGTCACGGCTTGCGGCAGGCACAGTCGGTTTTGCTGGAACCTTATTACGATTTCGTCATTGATCTTCCCTTGGAAAATGTAGGCAAAGCCATGACGGATTTGGATATGATGGGTGCCGATTTTACCATCGGTCATCCCAGAGGTGATATGACTCAAATTACCGGCAATGCACCGGCAGAAGCTATTCGGAGCTATCAAAAACAAATCACCGGCTATACTCACGGAAGAGGACGGATGAGCTGTCAATTCAGTTCTTACGGCAAGTGTCATAATGCTGAAACGGTCATAGCGGCAATTGGATATGAAGTCGATGCCGATGTTGAGAATACGGCTGATTCAGTTTTTTGTGACCATGGTGCCGGGTTTACGGTGAAATGGGATGAAGTCACACAGTATATGCATTTGGATAGTGTGTTAAAACCGAAAAAAAACGTGAAGGAAAGCAGTTGTGCACCCAGAGGCGGTGTGGCGTTTTGCGGGTCTGACGAAGAGCTTTTGAAAATTTTTGAAAAGACCTACGGCAAGGTTGAAACAAAGCTCCCCACTCAAGCTATGCGCACGAGGAAAGAGGTCAGCGAATCAAAACATACCTATGGTTCGAAAAAACGGTATGATAAAAATTATTTGCTGATTGATGGCTATAACATTATTTTTGCCTGGGACGAGCTGAAAAAAATGGCGACGGATAATTTAGAGACGGCTCGAAAAGCCCTAATTGACCGACTTTCTGTCTATAAGGTGTTTAAAGGCTATGAAATACTGTTGGTGTTTGATGCCTATAAAGTGAAAGGCAATCGCGGAGAAGTGGAACAGGAGCAGGGCATAACCATTGTTTACACAAAGGAAGCACAAACGGCAGATGCTTACATTGAAAAAGCAGTCAAAGAGTTGACCAAGGAATATAATGTAACTGTTGCCACATCCGATGCACTTGAGCAGTTGATTATTTTCGGCAGTGGTGCATACAGAATGCCGGCAAGCCATTTGGAAGCGGAAGTTAAAAGCGTTGAAAAAAATGTTAAACAAATGGTGGAACAATATAATATGGAAACAGAAAGTCAGGGTTTTTTAAAAGTTCTGGAGGAAAAACTGGCTGACTATAAAAAACAAAATAAAGAGTAGAAATTTGTTGAAAATTCTTTGTGTCTGTAGTAAAATATAATTATAAAAAAATAATAACAGCGGAGGAAGAAAAATGAAAAAAGTAGTAGCAATGTTTGTAGTGGTCAGTATGTTCTTTTGCCTGTCGGTGCCTTGCTTTGCCCATGACGTAGACAGCAAGGAGTTGGGCGTTAGTTTTACTTTGCCGAATGATTGGATTTTAGAAGAAAAAACGGATGATTCGGTGGGATTTTACCATAGAACAAATCAAAGAGAGTTGATTATGATTGAGGCTGTAGATGCGGCTGAGTGGGCCTGGTCTATGGATTTTGCAGATGAAAATGCAATAAAACAACTTTGTGATGAGTGGTATTCCAATACCAATCTGGCCCAAAACTTGTCGGAGCAAAACGGAGTTTATGTAACGGTGAAAACAGACTCTGTGTTGACAAGCTTTGAAACCTATAACAATATAAAATATTTCAGATATGAAAAAGCTTATACAGCCAGTGCATACGGCTATTATGACACGGCGTTCTATGAAACTATGTTTGTAACAGCTAAAAATGGTAAGGCATATTTTATTTCTTACCAGAGGGATACTGACACGAATCATTTTGCCGATGTAGTGAGTATGCTGGATGGCATATCCTTTGAAAACGGCGAAATTAAAATTGAAATTGACAATGTAAGAATTCATCCCGACAGTGCACCGATGATAATAGCAGAAAGAACTTTAGTACCCATCAGAGCGGTTGCTGAAAAAATGGGTTATACGGTTGGATGGGATGGAGAACAGCAGCTTGTAACGCTTACTTCTGAAGATGATGATACAGTTATACAGTTTACAATCGGCCTTGAAGAGGCTGTAAAGAAGGGGGAAAAATCAACTGAAACAATCGAGTTAGAGGTGGCCCCCATGATTGTTGAGGGAAGAACCTATATTCCCCTGCGTGCGGCAGCAGAGGCAATGGAAGCTGATGTAAACTGGGACGGTGCAGGAAGAATCGTTGAAATTACACAAAAATAAGTACTAAAAGGCTGCAGCAAAATGAAAAGGTTTTGCTGCAGCCTCTTTATGTACTATGCACTTTTCTATAGCTTAATGGGGAGGTACCCATAATATTTTTAAAGGTTTTACAAAAGTGGTTTGATGAGTTAAACCCGGTAGCCAAAGCAATTTCTGTTATGTTTTGTTTGGTGGAGAATAGAAGTTCAATAGCCTTTTTTATGCGGTATTTATTCACATACTCCGAAAAAGTGAAACCGGTATTTTCTTTAAATAATCGGCTTAAATAAGAAGGATTCATAAAAAAACGGTTAGCCACTGCTGTTAAAGTAAGCTCTGAAGCATAAGCTTCATTGATATAGGCAACCACATCTAAAATGCGGTTGGAGGTTACGTTGCTTTCTGAAAGAACAGAAACGGTTTTTTGCCGGTTTAACAGAATCAGCAATTCGCAGATTAATGCTTTTAGCATCAGGGTATTGCTCTTTTCGTTGAACTCTGTTAAAAGTTCTGTAAAAATGCTTTGAACCCTCGGCTGGTTACTAATTTGGAAAATAGCCGCTTCTGTCTGCAAAAGGTCGACAGCCTGGGGAAACTCCTGCAGAAATTCTTTATCTAAATAAAACAGAATCCGTTTCCGTTTCGGGTTTTTCAAAGTGATACTTTTGTGGATGGTGTTTGGGGGAATGATAATGACGTCACCTTTTTTAACGGTATAAATTTTATCGTCGATAAAATAGGCAATTTCACCCTGGCACAGGTAATAGAACTCATAAAGAGCGTGAAAATGACGGTCGGTGGCAAGACTGCCGCCTATGTGTTCTTCAATAGTGAATTTCGTGTTTTCCTGAAAGAATTTTTCCATTAAAACATCTCCTGAATGGTGGTTTGTTTCCATTGTATCACAAAAAAGTAAAAAAAAGAATATAAAATCGAAAAAATGTTAAAAAAAAAATAGAAAATTTGATTTTTTTATTATATGATTATCATATACAATTAGAGGAGGTATATCGTTATGGAAATTATTAAAAGTAAAACCGCGGCTGACTTAGGTAAAGCAGCAGGCGAATTTGCAGCAAAAAAACTGCGCGAGGCGATTGCAGAGAAGGGCAGCGCAAGACTGATTCTCTCCACCGGCGCTTCTCAGTTTGAAACTCTGGCAACTTTAGTTAAGGAAGATGTTGACTGGTCCAAAGTGGAAATGTTCCACTTGGATGAATATGTTAACCTGCCCGAAACCCATCCGGCAAGCTTCCGTAAATATTTAAAAGAACGCTTCATTAACATTGTTAACCCCAAGAAGGCTTATCTGGTAGACGGTGACCATCCCGAAGAAGCAATTCGATATCTGACCGAAGAAATCACCAAGGCTCCCATTGACGTAGCTTTAATCGGTGTTGGTGAAAATGCTCACATTGCATTTAACGATCCACCGGCAGATTTTGATACCAAAGAATCGTATTTTATTGTTGACTTAGATGAAAAATGCCGTATGCAGCAGGTTGGCGAAGGCTGGTTTGCAGGTATTTCCGATGTACCGGCACAGGCTATTTCTATGACACCCTACCGCATTATGCAGAGCAAAACCATCATTTCTGCTGTTCCTCACGCTGTGAAGGCAAATGCAATTAAACTGATGATGGAAAACGACACCACCAATATGATTCCGGCAACTCTGCTAAAGGAACATCCCGATTGTCATCTGTTTGTGGATGAAAACTCCGCCGGTGACACGCTGTAAAAAGAGGCGTTTGCTATGATTACAAAAATTAAAAACGGTCGTTTTCTTTTACCACAGGGCGAAGTGACGGATGTTTGTTTGTACTTTGAAAATGATACCATTACGGCCATTACCAAAGAGGAATTGCCCTTTGATGTGGAGATAGATGCCGACGGTCAGTATGTGTCCCCGGGATTTATTGATATCCATTCTCACGGTGGCGGCGGCTTTGATGTAATGGATGGCGGCGTGGAGCCTATTGCCAGAGCGGCGAATCTGCACGTGCAGCACGGCACCACTTGCTATATGCCCACCAGCCTTGCCTGCTCTACAGGGGTGCTTTTGGACTTTTTAGCAGATCTTTCTAAAGTAATGACAGAAGGTCTTGCCAAAAACCGCATTGTAGGTGCTCATTTAGAGGGCCCTTATTTTTCGCATGCCCAGAGCGGAGCGCAGAATCCGGACTATATCATTCCGCCCAATCCGGCAGAATATAATGAGATTATTAAACGGTACGGCAACATCATTAAGCGATGGAGCTTTGCGCCGGAACACGAAGGTAGCAGAGAATTCTGCAAGACTTTGACGGATAACGGCATTTCTCCGTCGATTGCCCATAGTGATGCTGTTTATGATGATGTGCTGGTGGCCTATGAAGAAGGCTGTCGCACAGTCACCCATCTGTATTCCGGTATGTCTACCATTACCCGAAAGGGCGGTTTCCGCCGGCTGGGTGTAGTGGAATCAACATATCTTTTAGATGATATGACCGCTGAGGTCATTGCCGATGGTTGCCATCTGCCTCCGGAGCTGTTACAGCTCATTGTGAAGCAGTTGGGAAAAGAACATGTGTGCCTGGTGACCGATGCTATGCGTGGTGCCGGTATGCCGGACGGTCCTTCCTATTTAGGGAGAAAGGACGAGGCAATGGAATGCGTCATTGAAGACGGCGTTGCCAAATTGCTAGATAGAAGCGGCTTTGCCGGTAGCGTTGCAACGGCTGACCGATTGGTACGTACCATGGTGCAAAAGGTTGGCTTAACGGTAGCTGATGCCGTTTATATGATGACGGTGACGCCTGCCCGTGTGCTGAGAATGTGCGATATCGGAGCCCTTGCCACAGGATGCAAAGCAGATATTGTTTTCTTTGATGATAACATTACCGTACATCATGTCGTTGTAAACGGTAAAACAGTAAAATAATTAGAATTTGAGCTGTTTGGCAGAAAAACCTGCTAAACGGCTCTTTTTTGCATCGCATAGCAATTTTTGGCTCTTTAACAGCAATTTTTGATATTGTGTTTTTTTTTACCGATTGTTACAATGATTATATTGAATGCTGATAATAGAAATTTGTACTTTATCATTCAATACTATGGCAGAATATTTTGTTAGAATCATACGAACAAAGGAGATTTTTATGAAAATTGGTTTTTCAAAAATATGTATTAATCCACCCTACGGATCGCCTATTGTAGGATATTATGAGCCGCGGTTTGTAAAAGGGATATTGGATAATTTGTATGTTAGAGCAGTTGCATTTGATGACGGTGAAAATAAAGCGTTAATTATTTCGCTGGATTTAATTGAATTGGGGCAAAAGTACTTTGATGCTTTAAAGGATACTGTCAATCAAGCAACAGGTGTTAAAAAAGATGCAATATTTATTAACTGTTCTCACACGCACACCGGACCGCTTGTGGGCAAGGACCCTGCATCTGATAAAGAAAGTGATGAAGTGTATGATGCTTATTTTATTTCTTGCGTGCACGATGCGGCGATATATGCGATTGATGATCTTAGGGAAGCGACAATCGAAACGGCAGAGGCTCAGGCAAAGAATATTTCTTTTATACGCCGTTACCGCATGAAAGACGGCTCAGTTGCCACGAATCCCGGTGTAAACAACAAAAATATTGATTACCCATTGGGAAAGCCTAATGAAACTGTAAAGCTTGTCAAAATAATCAGAGAGAATGCAGAGGATATATTTATTGTCAACTTCGGGACCCATCCGGACACTGTAGGCGGTGAATATATCAGTGCAGATTATATGGGATATGTATGTTCAATTATAGAAAATGCTATTCATCATACGCAATGTATGTTTTTACAGGCACCCCAGGGAGATGTTAACCATGTAAATGTTAGTCCTTCAAAGGGTGAAGCATCGATTTCTGAAATAGACTTTGATGGCGTTCCCAGAGGGATAAAACACGCAGAGCATATGGGCAGAGTAATTGCCGGAGCGGTTCTTTCAGTCTGCTCTGTTACAGAAAAAGTTAAAAGTGACAAAATATCATTTAAAACAAAAACAGTCGAGCTTCCGTCTAATCAGGAAAATAATCGTCTTGAGGAAGCGAAAACAATACACATTTTGTATGAAACAGGCAGAGCCAATGAACTTCCCTATAAGGAAATGGCCCTTACAACAGCGGTAGCAGAGGCAGAACGAATTATAAAGCTTCAAAATGGTCCTGCAGCATTTACATTTACTTTGTCGGCAATTAGAATTGGGGACATCGTATTTGCAGGAATAGGGGGAGAGCCTTTTACAGAGGTGGGAAACCGTATATGCAGACAGTCTCCTTTTGAGCAGACCATTTTATGTTGCCTTACAAGCAGTGCAGGCACATATATCCCTGCAAATGAAAACTATGCAGAAGGTGGCTATGAAGTGAAAAGCTCTGTCGTCAAGCCAGGCGGCGATGATATCATCGTAGAAGGCATGATTGAACTGCTTAATGAACTTTAATTTGAGCTTGGTTTACAATATTGATTATCCGTTGGATAAAAGGGAGACAAAAAGTTTATGATTGATAGTTTTTTAGGGGCCTTATCCCCATTGCTTATGTTGTTTTTATGTATGTTGTCAGGGTATCTTCTCAATAAGCTTAAGCTTATGCCGGAAGCCACAGCAACGGTACTTTCTAAATGTGAAAAATACTTATTTATGCCTGCTTTGGGATATGCAACTTTCTCACAATATTGCACAGTGGAAACAATTAGTGAAAATACAAATATTGTTATATATTCTATGATTGCAATCACGATTGCAATCATAATAGCAATGCCGCTTTCTAAAGCGTTTGAAAAACACGACCTTAATCAGCGTAACATTTACAAATATGCATTGGTTTTTGCAAATCACGGCTTTATGGGCAATGCTATTGTTCCGCTTGTTTTGGGAGGACAGGAGCATTTGTATAAATATCTTCTTTTTACCTTGCCGTTGAATTTTTTGACTTACATATGGGGAATTAATATCCTGACACCAAAAGAGTTGCGTTCAGGAAGTTTGCTTAAAAATCTGCTAAACGCACCCATGGTTGGTATGGTTTTGGGAATGGTTGTCGGTCTGACAGGAACACAAAAGTTTATGCCCGGATTCGTCATTACTACCGTAGAATCACTACAGAACTGTATGGGACCGGTTGCAATGATACTTACCGGTTTTGTTATAGGGAATTATTCATTTAAGAGCTTGATTTCTCAAAAAAAAGTTTATATAGTAACTGCATTAAGGTTAGTGGTTCTGCCGATTGTTATTTTGACAATTCTTCTATTGTGCGGAGCTAATAAATATATAATGACACTTTCATTGTTTGCTTATGCAACACCGCTGGGATTAAATACGGTTGTTTTCCCGGCGATTTACGGCGGAGACACTCAAACAGGAGCCAGTATGGCGATGATCAGCCATGTTTTTTGCGTTATAACGATTCCTGTTATGTATGGATTACTTAAACTGTTATGATGTTTCCATAAATCATATCATTGTGAACGGTAAAATAATATAATTTTTGAGCTGTTTGGCAGAAAAACCTGCTAAGCGGCTCTTTTTTTTGAAAAAAATAGAGAACAAATGTTTGATTTTTTTGACTGCTTGTGATATAATTAATACAAATAGAATTTTGTTATATAAAATACATAATCAAATTGTAAAATAAGGGGCCTGGATATGAGTCGAGTTGATGAAATCAAAAGCAGAACAGTATTCCCCAAGAAACCTGCTATCAGAAAGCAGGGGACAATTTCTTGTAATTGTATTGTTGAAACAACACCCATTGTGTATCGCGGAGAGCTTTACCGCTTTGAGGTGGTTCGCAGAAAGAGTTTTACGTCTGCAACAAAGGGTTCCTGGCACGATGTTGAGGATAGTCCCTGTCTTCGCTTTGTTAAGGTAAGAACAAACGAAGCCACGCCGATTTTTGCGGAAGACCACACCTTTGGGTTCCCCATTGTTGTTGGTGACAAGATGTATGTCGTGACCGGCAAAAGCAAAACCTGGGGTGCAGATACCTTGGTGTTTATGCGCTCAGATGACCTTGTGAGCTGGGAAATATATCAGGAACTTCCTATGCCCGGATTTAAAATTTACAATATGAATATTGCTCAAAAGGACGGTAAATACACACTTTTGATTGAAATCAGTGCCCCTTTAGAGGAGTGCGGATCTCACCCTTATACCTTCCGCTTCCTGCAGTCTGATGATATGACACATTGGACGCTTATGCCAAAGGAATGTGTTTTCCAAAAAGACCGTTATGCAGGCTCGCCGGGGCTCTACACATTGGATGACGACCCTTACTATTATGTGACCTATCTGGAAGAATATCCTATGTGCTGTTATGCTAACTGCATTGCCCGTTCAAAAGATTTTATTAACTGGGAATACAGCCTACTGAATCCGGTTCTTATGTATGATGAATATGAGGATAAGAAAATAGCCTCTCCCTTCCTTACAATGGAGGATCGCGCCTTGATTGATGCGGCGCTGGATATCAACAACAGCGATATGGAAATCTGTGAGTTTTTAGGCAGAACTATTATCTATTATAGCTGGGGTGATCAGCTGGGACATGAATTTCTTGCTGAAGCGTGCTACGAAGGAACGGTGAAAGAATTCCTTCAGGGCTTCTTCGAATAAAAGCATTTTATGAATAGATATACGAAACGAGGCGCTTATATGTACGGAAAATTTATAGAGAACACAGCAGGATATGAAATCAATACCTTTGACCTGCCGACCTCCTGGGAATACATATATGAAAACAAAGACATTTTGCTGAAGGTTGATCAGTTTGGTCCGGCTTATGCCCAGGCAAATCCACCGGGGGATATTGTGCTTTTTAAAAGAGAACAGCATCAGAAATATTCTCCCTGGTTGGTTCATATTGTAACAGAATCCGGGGAATGCTTCAGCAATTTTTTTAAGCCTTACAGTACAGCTATTCAGCCTGAGAATGTCAGAATAGAGTATTTACCCGAATGTGCCAGATATGGCTTTTCGCATAACGGATTACGGTTTGAAACGGAGATTTTTATTCCCGATAGTGGCGTTAAGATTATATATAAATTTAAAGTGAAAAACACAACCGGTGCGGAAAAGTCTGTTGGCATCAGGCCGCAGCTGGTGCCGTATCTTAATCAGGCACAAATGGCACCATGGGATAAATATGAATGGTACCTTGATACAAAATGCCGGTTAGAAGACCGCATAACAGTATCCTCGGAGGTTTTAGACCCGAGCGGGCAAAGTGAAAAAAGAAGATGCGCCTGTTTGATATCTGATAGTCAGGATTTGTCGGGCTATGAAATAAGCCTTGAAAAGTATATTGGCTTTGGTGATATGCTGATGCCTGATATGAACTATACAAACGATGCAAGGCTCTATGCCTATCCGCCGGTTTATGCGTTTGCCTATGACTGGGTGCTGGCGCCCGGCGAGGAAAAGGAACTAACGCAGGTGTTTACGCTGGATGGCGGTGATGTTGACTGTTACTTTGAAAAAGAACAGTATGTAATTGAAAAAGAGAAGAGAAAAGCGGTATTTGACCTGCTTTTTTCTAAAAACAGAATCAACACCGGCGATGAAATGTTTGATTATTATGCAAATTATTGGGTGCCCCTTCAGATGAATTGGGTGGCATCCTTAGATAGAGGCTGGCCGACAGGTATGCGAGGGGCAAGGGATTCTGCCCAGGATTATACAGCCCTTTTATATACCGATACGGAGGCCTGCAAACAAATTGTATTCAAAATGCTTACGTGCCAGCGACGTGACGGCTGGTTTCCGCGCCAGTACTCCGATTCCGGCAGACACGGCAAGCACGATTTGAGAGAATATGTTGATGGTGGCGTTTTCTTTTTAGAATTTATATGGAAATATCTTGCCCATACCCACGATTTTGACATATTGAAAGAGAAACTCCCCTGGCTTGACAGTGATGACCAAAACACGGTTTTAGACCACGTTATACAAGCAGCTGAATACTACCTGAAAGCCGATAACATTGGCGAACACGGTCTTTGTAAAATCCGTGAGGGTGACTGGTTGGATTCAGTGAACAGAGCCGGTTTAGAGGGACGGGGCGAATCAGTTACGGTGAGCCAGCAGTTGGTTATGGGGCTTACATATCTGGCGGATATATTAAACCATATTCATTATGAGGGAGATATTAAGAAGTATCTGACTTTTGCAGAAAATCTGACAGATAATATCAATCAACACGCCTTTAACGGAAATTTCTATAATGGTTGCTATAATGATAACGGTCAATGGATTTTTTCTCAAAACGACCCTGACGGCAAAGAGAGAAAATACTCTGTGTCAAATTACTATGCCGTTATTGCCGGTGTGGCTAAAGAGGATAAATATGAAAAGGTTTTAAATGTTGCTGAAAGTCTTCGGTGCGATATGGGATACAGGCTGTTTTATCCGCCGTTGGGAGGAAAACCGATTGAGAAGGTTGGCAGAATTGCCAGCGGTGATACGCCGCCGTTTATGATTGAAAATGGCAATGTGTATAATCACGGTTCTCAAGGCTTTTTAGCCAGGGCGCTTGCTGTTATGGGTGAGGGCGAGAAGCTGTTTGATGTGCTGAAATGGATTATGCCGTATGACCAGACGAAGCATCCTACGGAAAAAGTTCTCACATCGCCTTATGCCATAACAAACTGCTATCAGCAATTACCCGGCTTTGAGCACCGAAGTCTTATGTGTTTTCTCACCGGCAGCATCGCTATGGCGGTGCGAGGTGTTTATGAATGGATGCTCGGTATAAAGCCTGCTCTTGACGGTCTTGAGATTGCTCCTTGCCTGCCGGCGGGAATGGATTGTGCAGAAGCAGAGTTTACCTATATGGGCAAGCAATATGTCCTCAGCATCAGCAATGGAAAGGTGCTTTTAAACGGCAAAGAACTTATGGATCAACGTCCGGATCTGATAACGGGCAAGATGGTGTGGTATATCTCTACGAAATTAGAAGGATAAAGTCTTGTCCGGTGACAATGTTGAATTTTAGTTAAGAAGATTCTGATTGTTCAGTTCAGGCATAAAACCAATTCCTGCAGAAAACAAACAAAGAATAAAAGCGGAAGGAAATGTTTAAACGGAGGGACGTTTTATATGGCACATATATTGGGCGTGCTGGCAGTTGTAACGTTTCTTTTGAGTTTTCAGTTTAAAACAAGAAGAAACATTATAGCAGTTAATTTAACCTCAAGGTTATTGTATATCCTGCAATATATATGTTTGGGAGCCTTTGAGGGCGCTGTTTTAGATTTTATGGGGCTTTTGCTGTCTTTCTTTGCAGGTCTTAAAGAAAAAGAACTTATAACGAAGCATATTAAGAGTATTATGGTTGTGAATATTCTGCTTTTGCTGGGTGTAGGATTTGCGATGTATCAAAATATTTTCAGTCTGTTTGCTATTTTGGGGATTGTTTTTGAAATCATAGCATTATGGCTAACAAAAGAGAAACACATCAGAGTTCTTTCTCTGATTGCTGCACCGCTCTGGTTTGCTTATAACCTGGCAAATACAGCATATGGCTCTGTGGTGGGGAATGTTTTTACGATGGTTTCAATCGGAATCGCTATGGCAAGGCTGGATTTCAATCGAAAAGAAAAGAATTTTTCTGTATAATTTTTGAAAGGGGCTTTATGGTGATTACTATCTTCAACAGACAACAACTGATTGTTACGTATGATATGACGATCCAATCCAAGATTAGAGATATTCTGGCGGCAAATAAAGTGGATTACACGATTAATCCTTTTATGGGATGGTTTGGTTCTTTGCAACCTGAATATAAAATTTATGTTCATAAAAAAGACTATGAACAAGCCTGTTATTTAATAAAAGATGTTTTTAAGTAAAGACAAAAGGCTTTAGTTCAGAGTTGTGATTCAATCTGACACAACAACCTTATGTAATTGTAAATACAGAAGTGAATTTAATACATACGGGAGAAAGTATTATGTGGAATATGATATGGCCATTGATTTTAATTGTCGGGTCTAATTGCTTTTACAATATCTGCACCAAGTCAATGCCGGGTGGTGCCAATGCATTCGGAGCACTGACAGTAACCTATCTTGTGGGGGCAGTGCTTTCGGCGGTGCTTTTTGTGACAAGTGTGAAACCGGTCAATGTGCCAGGGGAATTGGCGAAGATGAACTGGACATCCCTTGTGCTGGGTGTGGCTATTGTAGGGCTTGAAGTGGGGTATGTATTTTTATACCGTAACGGCTGGAAAATAGGAAGTGGTGCCCTGACGGCCAATATCTGCCTTGCGGTGGCGTTGCTCGTGATTGGTTTTTTGTTTTATAAAGAAACGGTTTCCTTGCGTCAGGTTATTGGAATTATTATCTGTAGCGTGGGATTGTTTTTAATTAACGGATAGAATGATAAAAGAAAAATATAGCTTTAAGGAAAGGGAATGATTATGGCTAAACGTGTGAATCGTGAACAGGAAATTTTAGATTTTATCAATGAACAGGTGCACGAAAAAGGATATCCGCCATCGATTCGTGAAATTTGTGCGGCCGTAGGGCTTAATTCGCCTTCAACCGTGCACACCTATTTAAAAAAGCTGGAAGAGAAGGGGCAACTGGTGAAGGATGGGTCTAAAACCCGCGCTATCCGTTTAACGGAAACAGAAGCAGAGCGTATGGCAGAGCCAATCTCTGAGTATCTTTCTGTGCCGGTTGTGGGCAGTGTGGCTGCCGGCACGCCCATTTTAGCTGAAGAAAACGTGACCGATACATTCCCTTTGCCGATGATTTTTGCTAAAAACAAAAATGTATTTATGTTGAAGGTAAAAGGCGACAGTATGATTAATGCCGGAATTTTTCACGGCGATTATGTAATTGTCACCCAGCAGGAAACTGCTCGGAACGGCGATATCGTGGTGGCGTTGTTAGATGATTCTGCCACGGTGAAAACCTTCTATCAGGAAAAAGATTATATCCGTCTGCAACCGGAAAATGATGCGTTATCGCCGATTCTGGTCCGCGAAGTGCGTATTTTAGGCAAAGTGTCCGGTGTGTTTAGAATTTATTAAGGTAGGGAAGCAACATGAACGAGATTAAACAAATTGCAGAAGAAATTTTTGAAGAAATTGTGGAGATAAGAAGAACTTTGCATCGTCATCCTGAACTGGGATTTCGTGAATTTAAAACGGCAGAGCTGATTTGCAAACATCTGGAGGCTTTGGGTATTCCTTATGAAAAAAATGTGGCACAAACCGGCGTGGTAGGTCTTTTGGAAGTGGATAAAAATGCTAAAACCCTGCTGGTGCGTGCGGATATGGATGCGTTGCCAACCTGGGAGGAATCCGATTGTCCCTTTAAATCGGAGATAGACGGACAGATGCACGCCTGCGGGCATGATGCACATGTATCTATTGTGCTGGGTACGGCTACGATTTTATCCCGCTTAAAAGACCAATTAAGATGTAATGTAAAGTTTGTTTTTCAGCCGGCAGAAGAGGTTGAAGGTGGTGCTGAGCCCATGATTGCAGCAGGGATTATGGAAAATCCAAAAGTAGATGCTGCTGTGGGCGGTCACGTGATGAACAGTGTAGAGGCCGGAACGATTGGAATTAAATATGGCGAAATGATGGCTTGCCCTGATGATTTTCACATGGATATTCACGGTCGCGGCGGTCATGGTGCTTATCCCCATAACTGTATTGATCCCATTGCCATCGGTGTGCAGATTCTGACAGCTTGGAATGCCTTGTCTGCACGGTATACCACTCCTGTTGAGAAACATCTGATTTCCACCAATGTTTTTCAGGCGGGAACTTGTTTTAACATTATTCCGGATGATGTACATATTGAGGGAACAGTGCGTGTCTTTAATGAAGAATTACGTCAGCAGCTAGCAAGAAGAATGAAAGAAATGGCAGAACAGATTGCAGCTGCTTTTGGCGCTACCTGCGATTTTACCTATGTGTTCCGTTATCCGCCGCTGGTGAATGATAAGAACATGGTGGATGCAGTTCGTGACAGTGCAGCGAAAATTATTGGAACTGAAAATGTTGTGGAGTTGACGGAGCCGTCTATGGGTGGCGAAGACTTTGCCTACTTTGGTCAGTTGGTGCCGGCTTGCTTCATCAATTATGGTACAGGTAACAAAGCAAAGGGGATTACTCAGCCTCTGCATAACTCAAAGTTTGCCATTGATGAAGAGGGAATTAAAACCGGCATGATGGTGCTGAGTCAATTCGCTTTAGATTTTGCTTAGAAAAATGTATAATAACAGCCCGGCAACGGGCTGTTCTTTTCAGTTATAGGTTGGTGATTCTGTGAAAACAAAACAAAAAAAAGGATTGATAGGGCGATTTTTGCCTTATTTTATCAAATATAAATGGATTTTAGTTTTAGATTTACTTTGTGCGTCTTTAACCACAGTTTGTGAGCTGGTTTTGCCGCTTATCGTGCGGCTCATTACCGATAAAGCGACTAATGCACCGGAAACCTTAACGGTACGGCTCATTCTTTCAGTTGGTGCGTTTTATCTGGTGCTTCGGGTGATTGATACCCTGGCAAGCTACTATATGGCAAACACCGGTCATGTTATGGGCGCGCGGATTGAAGCCGATATGCGCAGGGATTTGTTCGGGCACCTGTCTAAGCTATCCTTCTCATATTATGACGAGGCAAAGGTTGGCTCTTTAATGTCTCGCTTGACCAGTGATTTGTTTGATGTGACGGAGTTTGCTCATCACGGACCGGAAGAGGTTTTCATTTCGCTGATTAAAATTGTTGCAGCATTCTGCATTTTGTGTACGGTGAATGTGTGGCTCACACTGATAGTCTTTTCCTTTCTGCCACTTCTGTTCCTTATTTCTTTTGTACTTAACAGAAAAATGCGACGGAATTTTAAAGAATCCCGGGTACAGATTGGTGAACTGAATTCCCAGATTGAAGATAGTCTGTTGGGTATCCGTGTGGTGAAGTCTTTTGCAAATGAACAGGTTGAAGTTAAGAAGTTTGAAGAAGGTAATAACAAGTTTTTAGGAATTAAGCGGATTTCATATTTATACATGGGCTTATTCCAGAGCAGTACCCGTTCCTTTGACGGGATTATGTATTTAGCGGTACTGGTTTCCGGCTCGCTGTTTATGATTAACGGAAAAATCGCGCCGGGAGATGTGATTGCCTATTTGTTGTATGTTACCACACTGTTAACCTCCATCCGTCGATTGGTGGAATTTACAGAGCAGTTCCAGCGGGGGATGACGGGTATTGAGCGATTCTGCGAAATTATGGATGAACCCATTGAAATTGAAGACAAAGAAAACGCGGTGACGTTGCCGACGGTCAAAGGTCATGTGGAATTCTCTCATGTTACCTTTCGTTATGCCGAAGCCTTGGGTGATGTGCTGACGGATATTAATCTATCCATTGCACCGGGCGAAAGCGTAGCGTTAGTGGGTCCTTCCGGCGGTGGTAAAACGACTTTATGCAGTCTGGTACCGCGGTTTTATGAGGTAACAGAGGGCGAGATTACCATTGATGGATACAACATTCAGGATGTGACGTTAGAATCCCTTCGTTCGCAAATCGGTGTGGTACAGCAGGATATTTATAT
>SVJT01000031.1 GCA_015068865.1 Oscillospiraceae bacterium
TTGATATGGGACCTTATTACATTACTGCTCTTATATACCTGATTGGTAGTGTAAAAAGTGTTGCAGGAATGGGAAACTGCTTAAGAAAGCAACGAAAAATTACAAGTCAGCCAAAATATGGCGAAATAATCGATGTTGAAGTTGCCACACATGTAAATGCACTTATGAAATTTAAAAATGATGCTATTGGAAATATGATAACTTCTTTTGATGTTTATGGTTCCAAGTTGCCAAAAATCGAAATCTACGGAACAAAAGGAAGTGTTATTGTGCCTGACCCTAATACTTTCGGTGGTGAAGTGCTTCTTAGACAAAACTTTGATAATGAGTTTCAAACATATCCTTTAATAAACCGTTTTTCTGACAACTCCAGGGGATTGGGCGTTTCAGATATGGCGGAGTGTTTAATAAGTGGCTCCCGCGAAAACTGCGCTAATGGTGCATTAGCATTGCATGTTCTTGAAATTATGGAAAAAATCTTGTTAAGTAGTGAATTCAAAAAGGAAATTGAGTTAGAGACTACCTGCAATCGCCCCAGAATAAGTCCGGTACTGTAACAAGCAGGAAAAATGTATCGCATTTTCCAAATATTTAGGATATCCTAAGACCTTAGAAAGTGGAACGACACGAAGGTCATTCCCTACAAAGCGGTTCGTCGGAAACCGCCGAACCCTACGATAAAAGGCTGAACGAAATAAATCGTTCAGCCTTATAAAATTACTGTCCTTAAGGGTACATCCCATAAGCAACTTTTTTTTATGAAAAAAATACATGTTCAACTAAAATTTTAAGCCCCATAATCACCAACAGGCTACCGCCGATGATTTGTGCCCGACTACCCAGAGCACAGCCGGCTCGTTTGCCGATCAAAACACCGAAGGTAGACAGGGAAAAGGCAATCACACCAATCACAGCGACACAAAACCATATACTGTTAAAGGGAATGAAAGGCATAGAAGCGAAGGTAACGCCGGCGGCTAATGCATCAATGCTGGTAGCAATAGCCAGAATCAGCAGAACTTTAAATTTCGTACTGCCGGAGGCTTCTTCGCAGTTTTTGGCATCCATTATCATTTTAATGCCGATATATGCCAACAGGACAAAGGCAACCCAATGGTCAAAGGTCTTGATATATTCGCTGAAAAGACGACCGACCAGCCAGCCGATTAAAGGCATCAGCATCTGGAAGAAACCAAAGAAGATACCAAATTTTAAAGCGTCTTTCAGTCGTAAATCAGGGATGACCATACCGTTAGAAACGGATACGGCAAAAGCATCCATAGCCAAGCTGATGGCAATAGCAAAGAGTTCGAATAAGCCCATATTATGCCTCCGTGTTGTCTGTTTCCGCGTCGGAAGAATTTTCCTCAATGGCTTCTTCCTTGGTTACAGAACGATTCATGCCGGAGAAACTGCCACCCACCTCGATGACTAATGAACCGGTTTCGGCATTTCCTTCCAAGGAACCGGAGCTTTTAATGACTAACTGTTCTTTTACGGTAACATCCCCGAACAGTCGACCGGCGATAATTAAATTATCTGCGCGGACATTGCCTTCAACGGTGGCTGTTTCCGAGATGATGACTTCTTTTAAAGAAGTGATGTCACCATGAACCGTACCGTCGATTTTTACGGCGCTTTCGGTGTCCAGATTACCGGTAAGAGTAGTTTTTTCGCCAATTAATACATCCACACTGATGTATTTAAATTTTTTAAGGTTCATATTGTTGCTCCTTACGGTTTTGATGAGAAAAGAGCTTATGCCAATTCAAACTTATCGTGGATAGCACGTACAGCTTTAGCTTCAAAACCGGAGTCAATCAAAACAGATACTTTAATTTCGGAAGTTGCAATCATATGAATGTTGATGTGCGCTTCATAGAGTGCTTCAAACATTTTAGCAGCAACACCGGGGTTGGAAACCATACCGGCACCTACGATGGATACCTTGCTGACATCTTTGGTCCAGCTTAAGTCCTGATAATCGATAATATCTTTATTTTCTTCCAACAGCGCCAGAGCAGTTTCCAGATTGGACTCAGTGGTGGTGAAGCTGATATCCTTTTTGCCGTCGTGACCGATGGACTGCAGGATGATATCTACATTGATATTTTTCTTTGCAAGCAGGGAGAAGATTTTGAATGCTTTACCCGGGGTATCTTCAATACCGCAAATTGAAATACGCGCTACATCATTATCTTTTGCAACGCCTCTGACTAACATTTTTTCCATTTTAACTACCTCCTTAACGAACGTACCTTCCGCTCTTGTCAAGCTGGAACGAACACACATATTAACATTATATTTTTTAGCCATTTCCACAGAACGATTGTGGAGTACATTAGCACCCAGACTTGCCAGTTCCAGCATTTCATCAAAGGTGATTTCATCAAGCTTGGAAGCTTCCGGCACAATGCGGGGGTCTGTGGTGTACACACCGTCAACATCGGTGTAAATTTCACACAGGTCAGCGTGAAGAGCAGCTGCCAGTGCAACAGCAGAGGTATCAGAGCCACCGCGACCTAATGTGGTGATATCGTCATAGCGGTTAATGCCCTGGAAGCCGGCAACGATGACAATGTTTTTCTTATCCAGCTCTTTTTGAATGCGTTCCTGATTCACCTTGCGGATGCGCGCATTGGAATAATTGGAATCAGTGTGTACGCCTACCTGCCAACCGGTTAAGGAAACAACCGGAAAACCCAGCTTTTCAATCGCCATAGCCAAGAGAGAAATTGAAATCTGCTCACCGGTGGAAAGCAGCATATCCATTTCACGCTTAGAGGGGTTAGGGTTAATTTCTTTTGCTTTTTCAATCAGATCGTCAGTTGTGTCACCTTGAGCAGAAACTACAACAATCACCTGATTGCCGGCTTTGTAGGTACTCGTAATAATGTCGGCAACGTTGAATACGCGCTCGGCATTGGCTACGGAAGAACCGCCGAATTTTTGAACTATCAGACTCATAGGATCAATCCTTTCAAAGTATAAAGCAACGTAAATGTGCTTTGAATTTTAATTTTTTCTAACAAATAGCAGACCTAACGTGTTGGGGCCGCAATGAGCAGAAATTGTACATCCGGCACGAGCAACCAATACTTCTTTGAATATGCCGGTAGCTTCGACCTGCTGTTTAACAGCGTCTACAATCTCATCCTGACAGCCGGCATGGGTTACAAAAATGCGGTCGGTTTCAAAGTTGCCGGAAGCAAGACGTTCTTCAACATATTTCTGCAGAACAGGTAAAAATTTACCGCGATATTTTTTACCTACATCCATTTTACCGTTTTGCACTTCGATACAAGGCTTAATGCTCAGCAAATTACTGCCGAAGGAAGCTAAAGCATTGCAACGACCGCCTTTGTACAAAAATTCCAACGATTCAACGATAAAGCTTGCATCGACCCGTGTGCGGTATTCCGCAGCAAAAGCGACAATTTCTTCTGCTGTGGCGCCGGCAGCTAACATTTCGGCAGCACGGATGATGGTTAATGCTTCGCCGGAAGAAAGGTTTTCGGTATCAACGGGAAAAACCTGACCGGGGAACTCTTCAGCAGCCAACATAGCATTTTGAAAGGTGCAGGACAGGGCAGAGCCCAGACAAAAATGGATAACCTGGTCAGCCTCCTGCAGTAATGTTTCAAAATAATCTGTAAATTCGCCAATAGGGATAGCAGATGTTTTCGGCAAAACACCTTCTGATTCATACCGTGCGTATAAATCATCCGGCGTTATTTCAATGCCATCCTTATAACTGGTTTCACCGAAGGTGATATATAGCGGAAGAATTTTAATCTGATGCTTTTCGATGAGTTCCGGGGACAAATCGCAGGTGCTATCTGCGGAAATAATGATCTTTTTTTTCAAAAAAATCCTCTCCCTTTTGTATCTTTATCTTTTAATTATAATATACGAAGTGAAAAAAGTCAATATGACAAAGGCGAAAAGTATATATGGAAACGGAGAAAGAAAAGGGGTTTTAATGCTTTTTTTCTGTATAAATTAAATAATATTTGATAAATTGACCTAAAAAATTTTTTAATAAGAAAAAAATTTATAAAACTGCAATGAACTTTTCGCATTTTATAACATTTTTGTTTACAAAAAGTTGTTATTATGGTATAATAACATAGGTATTTTAAATTTGTTTATAGAATGTTATTAAATTGGTTATACTGTTTATGCGCGATTGAAAATGAAGGGAGAGAATGAAATGGCAAATGAGCATGTTGTAATTCTTACAGAAAATAATTTTGAGCAGGAAGTTCTCAAGTCTGAGCAGCCGGTTCTGGTAGATTTTTGGGCATCTTGGTGTGGTCCCTGCCGTATGGTTCTGCCCCTTATTGATCAACTGGCAGAAGAATATGCCGGACGTGCTAAGGTTGGAAAGGTCAATGTGGATGAGCAGGCAAAGCTTGCTATGGAATATAATGTTATGACAATTCCCACCATTATCGTTTTTAAAAACGGTGAAATTGTGGAGCAGGTTTCCGGTGCCTATCCGAAGGCGCATTTTGAGGAAATGCTGAATAAAGCACTTTAAGAAACAGGAGTTTTTACAGCTATGATTACGAGCAAACAAAGAGCGACCTTGCGAAAACTGGCGAATGGTATTCCGGCTATTTTACAGATCGGCAAGGGCGGCATCTGTGAAAATTTTTTAAAACAGGTTGATGATGCCCTGGAGGCGCGGGAATTGATTAAAGTGACGGTGCTGGAAACGGCTATGATGGATACGAGAGAGGCTTGCAGCTATGTGGCAGAACTGGTTAAGGCAGAGCCGGTGCAGGCGATTGGATCTAAGTTTGTAATTTATCGGGAATCGAAAGAACATAAAACGATTGAAATTTAAAGGAATGGTTTTGTGAAAACAGGGTTATACGGTGGCACCTTTGATCCCATTCATAATGGACACATCAAGGTGGTACAGGCAGCCGAAAATTTTTTGCAGCTTGATCGGATTATTTTCATTCCTGCCGGGGATCCGCCTCATAAAGCAGGAAAACAGATTACAGAAAAAGAACATCGGCTGTCAATGGTGCAATCTGTTGCTGATCGGGTGGGCGCTCAGGTTTCGGACTGGGAACTTTTGAAACAGGAAAAAAGCTACAGTGTGGAAACAGTCCGGCATTTTCAGGCAGAATACCCTGATGATGAAATATATTTCATCATTGGAGCCGATTCCTTTTATGATTTGCCAACCTGGTGGCATTATGAAGAATTGCTGGGAATGTGCAATTTTGTGGTTGTATCACGACCTGACTATGAAAAAGAAACATTGCTTTCAAAATTCAAAGGCAATGAAACACCGCCCAGGGTCTTTTTCCTGGATGATATTTTTGTGGATATTTCTTCTACAGAGATTCGGGAACGAGTTGCTGCAGGGAAGGATATTTCAAAGCTGGTTCCGCCGGAAGTGGCGACTTATATAGAAAGACATCATTTATACCAATGAACAAAGTAAAGGGGATAAAGAAAAGCATGGGTTCAGTTGATATAGAATCTGCGTCACAAAAACTGAAGGGAATGTTATCCGAAAAAAGGTACATCCATTCATTAGGTGTTATGGAAACGGCAGAAAAAATGGCTCGTTGTTTTGGTGTTAATCCGCAAAAAGCTAAAGTTGCCGGCTTGCTTCATGACTGTGCGAAAGACATTGATAAAGATGAAATGCTGGTGCTTTGCAAACAGCTTGGTGTTAAACTGGATGCAGTTAAACGGGAGCAACGGTCACTCATTCATGCAGATTTAGGTGCAAAGCTTTTGGAAACGGAATTCGGTATTGATGACGAAGAAATTATTTCAGCTGTAAAATATCACACTTTAGGTCGGGAATATATGACCGATTTAGAAAAAATCCTGTATCTTGCTGATGTGATTGAACCCAACCGGAAGCCCTATGACGGGATAGAAGAATTGCGGGCGCTATGTGAAACGAATCTGGATTGCGCTATGCTGTTTGCCATTGAACGCTCCATTGATTACGTTCGGTATCGTCGCAAAAAATTACATAGTCAAACCTTAGCGGCACAACAGTATTTTTTAACCATTTGTAAAGAGAAGGTGACAGAATGACGGCAAAGGAAAAGATGGAGCTTGCAGTCAGACATTTAGATAATAAAAAAGCAAAAGATATAAAGGTGTTAGAGGTTACGGGTCTTACCTTGCTGGCAGATTATTTTGTCATTTGTTCAGCCACTTCGACCACGCAGGTGAAGGCTCTGGGCGATACCCTGGAGGAAACGTTGGAGCTGGTCGGTGAGCCGCTTTTGAAAAAAGAAGGTAAGCAGGGGCTCAATTGGGTTTTAATGGACTATTCCGATGTGATTGTTCATATTTTTTATCAGGAAATAAGAGAATTTTACGGTTTGGAGAAGCTGTGGGCCGATGCCCGCGAGCTTCCCTTAAACGAGATCATAGAAGAGGAGTAAAAGAGGATGGACTATAAGTTTCAAGAAATCGAAAAAAAATGGCAAGATATCTGGGAAAAGGAAAACACTTTCCGTGCACTGGATGACACCAGTCTGCCGAAGTTTTATGCCTTGGTGGAATTTCCGTATCCTTCCGGTCATGGTCTGCATGTAGGTCACCCCAGAAGTTATACGGCGCTGGATATTTTGGCACGTAAAAGAAGAATGGATGGCTACAATGTTTTATATCCCATCGGTTGGGATGCTTTCGGTTTGCCTACCGAAAACTTTGCCATTGCCAACAAAATCCATCCCAAAAAGGTAACGGCGGATAACGTGGCTAACTTTAAACGTCAGTTAAAGAGCATTGGTTTCTCTTTTGACTGGACAAAGGAAATCAATACCACCGACCCTGCCTACTATAAATGGACACAGTGGATTTTCTTAAAACTGTTTGAAAAAGGTCTTGCTTACAAGCAGGAAATGCCGATTAACTTCTGTACTTCCTGTAAGGTTGGTCTGGCTAACGAAGAAGTTGTCAATGGTGTTTGCGAACGTTGCGGCAGTGAAGTTGTTCGTCGGAACAAGAGCCAGTGGATGCTGAGAATTACGGAATATGCTCAGCGTTTGATTGATGATTTGGATGACCTTGATTACATAGAAAAGGTTAAGATTCAGCAAAAAAACTGGATTGGTCGTTCTGAAGGTGCTGAGGTTCAGTTTAAAGTCAGCGGTACCGATGACACCTTAACAGTTTACACCACCCGTCCGGATACCCTGTTCGGTGCAACCTATATGGTACTGTCTCCGGAACATCCTTATCTGGATAAATATAAAGATAAAATTGAAAATTATGATGAAGCTGTGGCTTATCGTGAAAGTGCAGCGAAGAAGTCTGAGTTTGAGCGTACAGAGCTGGCTAAAGATAAAACCGGTGTTTGCTTAAACGGTCTTCGTGCGATTAATCCGGTGAACGGCAAAGAAATTCCTATCTTTATTTCTGACTATGTACTGATGAGCTACGGTACCGGTGCCATTATGGCTGTACCGGCTCATGATGACCGTGACTGGGATTTTGCCAAGAAGTTCAATCTGCCTATCATTGAGGTTGTAGCCGGTGGCGAAGATGTTCAGCAGGCGGCTTACACCAACACCGATAGCGGTAAGATGGTGAACTCCGGCTTCTTAGACGGCATGGAAGTGAAAGAAGCCATCAGCGCCATCCGTGATTATTTGGAAAAAGAAGGCATTGGTAAGAAAAAGGTTAACTATAAACTCCGTGACTGGGTATTCTCCCGTCAGCGTTACTGGGGTGAACCCATTCCTCTGGTTCATTGTGATAAGTGCGGTTGGGTAGCGCTTCCCGAATCAGAATTGCCTTTAACATTGCCTGAAGTGGATAACTATGAACCCACGGATAACGGTGAATCTCCCTTATCTAAGATTGATGAATGGGTGAACACCACCTGTCCAAAATGTGGCGGTCATGCTGTTCGTGAAACGGATACTATGCCTCAGTGGGCCGGTTCTTCCTGGTACTTCCTGCGGTATATTGACCCGAACTTCGACGGTGGCCCTGCGTCGCAGGAGGCCATTAATTACTGGATGCCCGTTGACTGGTATAACGGCGGTATGGAGCACACCACACTGCACTTATTATATTCCCGTTTCTGGCATAAGTTCTTATATGATATTGGTGTGGTGAACACGCCGGAACCCTATCAGAAGCGTACCTCTCACGGTATGATTTTGGGTGAAAACAACGAAAAGATGTCTAAGTCCCGTGGCAATGTGGTGAATCCGGATGATATCGTTAATGAATTTGGTGCCGACACCTTCCGTACCTATGAAATGTTCATCGGAGCCTTTGACCAGGCAACACCCTGGTCTATGAACGGCGTGAAGGGTTGCTTCCGCTTTATGGAACGTGTTTGGAATCTGCAGGGACTGTTAACAGATGAAGAAGGCTATTCCGAAGATTTGGAAAACCTGATGCATAAAACCATTAAAAAGGTATCGGATGATATTGAACGTATGAAGTTCAATACTGCTATCGCTACGTTAATGGCAACCATCAATGAGTTCTACAGAAAGGGTAGCATCACCCGTGGTGAGCTTAGAACCTTCCTGTTGCTCTTGAATCCCACAGCACCGCACATCACTGAAGAGATGTGGACACTGGCAGGCTTTGAAGGATGCCTGCACGCAGCTAAATGGCCGGAATATGATGAAGCGAAGACCGTGGATGCAGAGGTTGAAATTGTTCTGCAGGTTTGCGGTAAGCTGAAGGATAAAATCATGGTGCCGGCCGGTCTTGATAAAGCAGGTCTGGAAGAAGCAGTTCTGGCTAACGAAAAAGCACAGAAGCTTATTGAAGGCAAAACATTGGTGAAAACCATTTGTGTGCCGGATAAACTGGTGAATTTTGTTGTTAGATAAATAGGCAAATAGAAAAAGCCCGATTGGCTGAACCAATCGGGCTTTTTTGTATCAATAAAGCAATTCATTAAAATGTAATTTCGGCAATATCCTCGGCTGTGAGTTTTTTTAACCGGTCTTTTTCCGTAGTTGTCATAGTTAATATCAGTACATATTTTGCGCCGGCACGTTTTAAATGCTTCGACAATGAATCAGCTGTGGCACCGGTGGTAAGCACATCATCTACCAAAATGATTCGTTTTCCCCGAAGGGAGGGTATCGGTGTGTTCAACTTGAAAGCGTGCTCAACATTTTTCATACGTTCGCGGTAAGACAAGGTACTCTGCTTAGGGGTCTCTTTGATTTTCAAAAATGCTTCCTTTATATAGGGAAGCATTAAATCTTTCGCAAGTTGTTTTGCCAGAAGATGAGCCTGATTGTAACCGCGTTCTACATGAGAGGTCTTTGTTTGCGGTGCACAAACCACCAAATCAAAGGGGGACTCTTTGTGCAGAGGGAGGACGCGCCTGTACATAAAAGCTGCCATAGGACGGTACAAGTCAATGCGGTGATAAAATTTGAATTTCAAAATAGCCGTTCTGATTTCGTTTTCGTAAGTCATACAGGAAACAGCGCGATCAAAGAAATGGGTATGCGTCTGGCAAGTGTTGCAGAGTCGGTCATCCGAAGAAAGAGGGCAACCGCAGAACGCACAAGTATGTACCTGCTCCAAAAATGTTTGCTTTTTTCGGCAATCATCGCAAATACAAAGACCATCTCCACGGTGTTTTATCACTTCGTCACAAAAGAGACAGCGGTCAGGGAAGAACAAGGAAAGTAAATGGGTGAAATACCGTTTAATCCACATATTGTTCTACCAGAATTTGCAGAGCCTTTAAGTAACCGTCTTTGCCCAGACCGGAGATTTGCTCGCGACACACATCTTTTGTCACCGAATGGCGGCGAAATTCTTCGCGACTGTTGATATCAGAAAGGTGCACTTCAATCGCCGGCAGGTCAACGGAGGCCAAAGCATCGCGGATGGCGTAGCTGTAATGTGTATAGGCACCGGGATTGATAATGATGCCATCTGCATTTTTGTAAGCACTCTGGATTTTATCAATCAGTGCGCCTTCGGAATTAGACTGGAAAAATTCACAAGCCACGCCTAAACGGTCGCCCAGTTCTTTGATTTCTTTATTAATATCGTCTAAAGTGGTGTGACCGTAAATGGCCGGCTCGCGGATGCCCAGCATATTTAAATTGGGACCGTTAATAACAAATATCTGTTTCATAATCTTCTCCTTTATTAAATGGGAATAAACAGCCATAAAAAGTGACAATTTATTAATATTATAATATAAAAAAAAGGTTTTATCAAGTATTATAAACAGAGAGAATTGGTACTTTTGACGATTTTTTAAAAAAATCGTGAAAGTGTAAAAAAAACCTTGACATTGAGACTAAATACGATTAAAATAATATAGTAAGATTTTATGCTGGGGGGCTTTTGTATGTCAAAATATATCTTCGTAACTGGCGGTGTTGTTTCCGGTCTTGGAAAGGGCATTACAGCGGCATCGTTAGGTCGTCTTTTAAAAGCCAGAGGGTTCAAAGTTACTATACAGAAATTTGACCCGTATATTAATATCGACCCCGGCATGATGAGCCCGATTCAACACGGTGAAGTGTTCGTTACGGACGATGGTGGCGAGGCAGACTTAGACCTGGGTCATTATGAACGCTTTATTGATGAAAATTTAAACATCAATAGTGATGTGACAACCGGTAAAATTTACTGGTCTGTATTAAATAAGGAAAGAACCGGCGACTATTTAGGTGGTACCGTGCAGGTTATTCCTCATATTACGAATGAAATTAAAGAACATATCTACCGTGCCGGCTCTTCCGGTGAAAATGATATTGTCATCACCGAAATCGGCGGTACTGTGGGCGACATCGAAAGCCAGCCTTATCTGGAAGCCATCCGTCAGGTGGCAACGGAGGTTGGTCGTGAAAATGTTATGTATGTTCACGTTGTTCTAATTCCTTATCTTGAAATGTCCGGTGAATTAAAGTCCAAACCGGCACAGCATAGCGTAAAAGGGCTTTTGGGTATCGGTATTCAGCCTGATGTGCTGGTATGCAGAACCTCTAAGCCTTTGGATAAAGATATTATCAGTAAGCTGGCTCTGTTTTGTAACATCCCGGCAGATGCTGTCATCCCCAATACGGATGCGCCCAGCTTATATGAAATTCCTCTTATGTTGGAAAAAGAGGGTCTGGCCCGTGTCGCACTCAAAAAGTTAGGTTTGGCAGATTACCGTCCTGACCTTGACGAGTGGAAAGCCGTTGTCAACAGAATGAAGAATATTTCAAAGGAAGTAACGGTGGGCTTGGTTGGCAAATATGTGGTGCTCAGAGATGCTTATTTAAGTGTTGCTGAAGCTTTGAAGCACAGTGGTATTGCCAATGATGTGGATGTTAAAATTAAATGGATTAATTCAGAGTTTTTAACAGAAGAAAATCTGGAAGAAACACTTGTTGATGTAGACGGCATTATTGTTCCCGGCGGTTTTGGTGACCGTGGCGTGGAGGGTATGCTCCTGGCTTGCCGTTATGCCCGTGAAAAGGATATTCCCTATTTCGGCATCAGTCTGGGTATGCAGGTTGCTGTTGTGGATTATGCTAAAAACGTGCTGGGCTTAAACGGTGCCCATTCCACTGAAGTTGATGCCAGCACCGTTCATCCGGTTGTGGATATTATGTCTGACCAGAAAGAACCGGATAAGCTGGGTGGCACGATGCGCTTAGGTAAATATCCTTGTCACATTATTCGTAATACAAAAGCATTTGAGGCCTATCAGAAGGAAATTATTGATGAACGGCATCGTCATCGGTATGAAATTAATAATGCATATCGGGATAGACTGGAAGAAGCCGGAATGTATTTTGTAGGTAAGTCTCCTGATGGTAAGCTTTGCGAAATCTTAGAGCTGCCGGATAAGCGTTGGTTCATCGGTGTGCAGTTCCATCCGGAATTTAAGTCCCGCCCCAACCGTCCTCATCCGCTGTTTGTAGAGTTTGTAAAGCACAGCTTATTATATAAGGAAGAAAAGGGAAAATAAATAACAGAGATTACGCACTTTTAGTGTGTTTCTATATAAGATTTGCTGTTGTTTTAAAGAAAAATATCAGTTGTTTTACAATTTTATTACAACTGCAAATCAGGCATTGACTATCACAAAAACAAGTGATATAATCAATGCAAGGGTGGAGATAGGTGTACTGTCTCATCCAATTGGTGTTTCTCGTTTTTGAAAGAGGAATGAGTTACACTCATAACCAAACTCTTTCGATAAATAAAAAAATTATTATAAGGGAGGATTTGAGAAACTATGAAAAATCTCAAAAAGCTGATGTCAGTTATCCTGACTGTTGCTATGCTGATGAGCTTAATCGTTAGCGCAAGCGCAGCCACTTTCACTGACGTCGATGACACCAACGCAGCTTACGAAGCTATCGAAGTTCTGTCTGCCCTCGAAATCCTGACTGGTAGAGAAGACGGTTCTTTCGATCCCGATGCAAACATCAAAAGATCTGAGTTTGCAGCAGTAATCTGCAGAACCATGAACGCTGAAGCAGCTGCTTCCGGCAGCTCTGCTAACTTCAACGACGTTGCAGCTAACCACTGGGCAGCTGGCTACATCGGTTGGGCAGCAGGCAGCGGCATCGTAAACGGTAAAGGCGATGGCAACTTTGATCCTGATGCAAACGTTACATATCAGGAAGCAGTTACCATGATCGTTCGTGCTATGGGCTTCGAACCCCTGGCAACCAAAAAGGGCGGTTTCCCCACCGGTTACATGGCAGTTGCTAACACTTATGGCATCACCTCTGGCGTTGCTATGAGCCCTGCTAACGGCGCAGCTACAAGAGCTGGCGTTGCTAAGTTAGTTTACAACTCTTTTGACGCTCCTCTGATGGATGCTTCTTTCATCACCTTAGGTGACGAAGAAGAATACCAGATCTATGAAGGTAAGTCCTACATGGGTGGCAGCTACGACGAACGTCGCACTCTGCTTTCTCAGTACAGCGACATCTACAAAGTAAAAGCTACTGTTGTAGATACCTACAGATCTGACAGCTCCATGATCAAGAGCAATGGCGACAAAGAAATCGAACTGGCTGTTACTTCTAACGGTCTGTACAAATTCCCTGTTGGTCAGCTGATGAACGAATTCGGTCTGTTAGCTGCTCAGCTGGATGGTACCGGCACTGCTTTCAAAGCTCTGTGCAATGATACCACTGTTGGTGACCTGTTAGGTTACACTGTAAACGCTTACTTAACCTACAATAACGATGGCGTTATTGAAGTAGTTGCTCTGGTTCCCGATATGAAATCTATCGAAACCATGACATTTGCTAAGCCTGCTACAGAAATTTCTGCAGTAACTGTTGATCCCTCTGCTTCTCCTGCTCCCACAGTAACATTCTCTTACTGGGAAAATGACAAGCTGAAGGATGCTAAAATGGCTCCTGCTGCTTCTGTTGGCGTATATGTAAACGGCGTTTATGTAAACACTGTTGACAACTTCACCACTTCTGACATCAATAACGGTACTTACAGCTCTGTTATTCTGTTAGGTTCCAAGGCTACCGGTCTGTACAACAAGATCATGCTGACTGAGTACAAATATGCTATGGTTGAATCCGTTGATGCAGAAATGATGACCATTACCTGCACAAACGGCACCGAGTACACCCTGAATCCTGATGATCTGCAGGATGAATTCACTTATGCTATCTACAAAGACGGCGCTGAAATCACATTAGCAGACATCGCTGAAGGCGACATGCTGAACATCATCTCTGATGATACTGATGACGACTTCACCGATGACTACTTTGCTGACATCTATGTAAGCAACGAAGTTATCGAAGCTACTGTTTCTCAGTTCAACCCCAGCACTTCCGAATACACCATCGATGGTGCTGAATATGAACTGGCTAATAATGCAGAAGTTTCCAGCCTGAATGCTGGTGATTCCGGTATCTTCTACCTGACCATCGACGGTTATGTATATGATGCTGAATTGACCAAGGGCTTCAGCGGTAACTACGCTTTCGTTATCGACATGGCTCTGGATACTTCTTCCTTCGGTCAGACCTGGCAGATTAAGATGCTGACCAAAGACAACACTATCGTAACTTATGACGTTAAATCTAACGCTAAGATCAACGGTTCTGTTGCTAAGAACGATGCTTGTACCGGTACTGTTGATAGTTGTGCACAGTGCGTAGCTCTGGCTTCCCTGAAGGCAGCTGTTGACACTCCCGATCCTGCAACTGCAGATGTTCGTTTAATCTCTTACAACTTAAGCGGTGATGAACTGAGCGTAATCAATTCTGCTGCTTCCTTCACTGGTTCTAACACCAGAGACTTCAACAAAGCTACCTTAACCGGTACTGCTACTTACAACGCTAACACCGAAAGACTGGCTGGTTACAACCTGCTGTCCGGTACTGTTGTATTCAACGCTCCGTTTGAAGGTTCCGGCCCCTACACTCTGGACGAAAACAAAGTTCAGGTTTATGCTGTAAACGCTTTAGATGAAGACGTTGCTGACTACGAAGGTTTCGTATATGACATCGATTCTGACAGAGCTATCGGTGCTGCATTAATTACCAATAGCATGGGCTTTGCTGGTAAGGCAAACGCACTGGCAGTTGTTAAGAGCGTATCCACCGGTTTGGATGCTGCTGGTAACTCTGCTGACATCGTAAACTTCTTCCAGGCTGGCGAAATGAAGAGCCTGGCTGTTACCAACGACGCTTACCTGAATGCATCCTTCGATGCTTCTGACCTGTCTGCTGGTGACATCTTCCAGTACACCACAAACGCTGCTGGCGAAATCAACAACATGGTTTCCATCTTTGATATGGCTGCTGGCTATGCTGGTGGTAACTTAATCACTGTTGGTAACAACATTGGTACTGTTTCTTATGCAACTGGTATCGTTACCGGTATTGGTAGCAAGTTCGTAGACCTGGATAACGGCAGCGGCGCTGGTTGGGATCTGGATGCTAACGGCACAAACGTTCTGTTTGACGTAGCTAAAGCAGGTGCTAACCTGAACAACGCTTTTGATGCTAAGTCCGGTATCGGCTACATCAAAGAAGCTAAGATCAATGCTGGTAACTACACCTCTGATGTATATGTAGTAGTTGCTAAGGTTGATGACGGTGCTATCGTTGAAGTTGTAACTTACAAATATACTAAGGATGCAACTCGCGTAGCTGCTACCTTCAATGGTACCTTCACTGTTGACGGTTCCGCTAGATAATTAGCTTAACTATCAAAGAAGCACGACGTATGTCGTGCTTCTTTTTTTTGTGCCAAAATCAGTAACCTGTTAAGAATAGAATGGAACGGTCAATCCTTCTTTTTTTCTCGTGTTCAGTAGCTAACGAATTTGTCCGTTCAGCTGCGGAATGCATAAATGCATTCCCTACGAGGCCCTTACCATCATCAATCACCGGCACTTCACAAAAAATTAAAAAACGTTCTTTAGAGAGCGACACAACCGTTACCTAAGATAGCCGTCAGAACCTTACTACATTGATAAAAAATTTAAGTGTCATTGTCTTGCAGTTACTTTCAAACTATGATACAATAAAGAAAAACAAATAACGAAAAGGGGTATAACCATGAAATTTACAGCAGTTGGTGACTTATTAATGCAGCGCCGTATGCCCGGCGAGTATGACGGTTTTGCCGAGGTTCGCGATTACATTGCAAAAGGTGATTTTCGTTTTGCTAATTTAGAAACAACCCTAAACCATATTGGAGCCTGGTACGGTTCTCAATACTCCGGCGGTACCTGGCTGAGAGCAGAACCGGAAATTTTAGAGGATGTAGCTGCATATGGTTTTAATGTATTATCCTTTAACAACAATCACAGTATGGACTACTCCTATGAC
>SVJT01000032.1 GCA_015068865.1 Oscillospiraceae bacterium
TGGATGATGCCCGCTTGCGTGATAGCTTTTCCTATGCCGAAAAAGCCGGTCTTAGCTTTGTGTTTGAAACCTCGGATGAAGAGATGGGGCATCCCAACACCTCAAAAATTGAACTGTGGGATGGAGAAAACGGTCACGTTTGTGTAGTGGTTCGCTCAGTGGGCGGCGGCGTAGTAAACGTTGTAGAAATTAATGGCGGTGAAGTTATGTTTTCTGCCGAGTATGACACAACGGTTATTTTTAATGCCGACAAGCCCGGCACCGTTGCACAGATTTCAGCTGTTTTTGCAGAAAATGAAATTAATATTGCCTTTATGCGTGTTTTCAGAAAATTTGAAGGAAAGGACGCGATTATGGTGATTGAAACCGACCAGAAGGTGAGCAAGGCGGTGCTGGATAAGCTCCGGTCTTCCAAAAACATTCTCAAGGTTATCACCATACCGCCACTAAGTGTATGATAGAAGAATTAAAATCCTTAGATGAACTGGTGGCCGAAGCAGAAAAACAAGGGAAAACCCTCTCGGCATTGACTTTGGAATTGCAGGCGGCTTCAATGAAAACCACCCAAGAGGCATTAACTCAAAAAATGCACGAAAACCTTTTGATTATGCGGCAGTCGGCAGAAAACGGTATGCTGGAGACGGCATCACCCAGCGGTTTATCCGGTGGAGCGGCAAAAAAAATGGCAGACAGCAAAATCGGTTTGTTGGGTGATATGGCACAAAAAGCTGTGACCTATGCTTTGGCTATTGCAGAGCACAATGCCTGTATGGGTAAGATTATCGCGGCGCCAACGGCAGGTTCCTGTGGTATTCTGCCCGGCATTTTACTGGCCTTGAGTGAATGTAAAGGTATTTCTGATGAAAAGTTGGTTCAGGGACTGTTTACGGCCGGTGCTGTGGGGATGGTCATTGCTCAGAATGCAAGTTTATCCGGTGCTCAGGGTGGTTGTGCCGCCGAGTGCGGCAGCGCCGGCGCTATGGCGGCCTGTGCTGTGACAGAACTGTTGGGCGGAACACCCACTCAGTGTGCTCACGCCTGTGCCATTGCTATTAAAGCCATTATGGGTCTTGTGTGTGACCCGGTGGCAGGGTTGGTGGAGGTACCTTGTGTTAAGCGTAATGCCACCGGTGCTACCATTGCATTAACAGCGGCAGAAATGGCACTAGCCGGTATTGAAAGTGCACTTCCGGCTGATCAGGTGATTGGCGCTATGAAAAGTGTTGGCTGCATGATGCACGAATCCCTGCGTGAAACCTCCCAAGGGGGATTGGCAGCTACCAAAACGGCTCGCGAAATTGAAAAGCGGTTAAGGAGTAACTAAATGAAACGGTCTGAGATTACGAAACAAAAAATATTAGCAGCGGCGGAAAAAGCCTTTGCCGAAAAAGGTCTATATGGTGCCCGTGTGGATGATATTGCAGAGCAATCCGGTGCCAACAAACGGATGATTTATGCTTATTTCGGCAGTAAAGAAAAGCTTTATGTGGCCGTTTTAGAACGGGTATACAGTCGTATTGCCGAAAGTGAAAAAGAACTGTTAAACAAAGAAACTGACTGCACGGAGGCAATCCGGCGTATTATCCGCCATTCCTTTGATTTTTTATATGAAGATCCCAGCTTTGTCAAAATGGTTATGTGGGAAAACCTGAACCAAGGTCAGTTTTTAAAGGAATCGGAAGCACCCCGGGCCAAAGGCATTTCTGTTGAATTGCTGAGAAAGGTTCTGCGGCAGGGCAAAGAGCAGGGGATATTCCGCGAGAATGTGGATATAGAAGAGCTGATTGTTTCTATTAATATGTTCTGCTTTTCTTATTTTTCAAATATTTATACCATGGGGCAGATTATGCAGACGGAATTTTCCGGTCGTGCAGAGCTGGATAAGCGCTGCGAACATATAACAGATATTATTTTGGAGTATATCGTAAAGGAGCGAGAACAATGATTCGTATTGGTATGATTGGTTCAGACGGCGGTGTACAGTCCGGTCACGCCATAGGTCTGTGCCGCATTTTAAATAACGGAAATCATCCCGATGTAGCCATTACCGGTATTTTTGGTGATAATGAAGAAGAAACCCGTGCTATAGCCGAGGAACAAAACATTCCTTTTATCGCCAAGACACCGGCAGAACTTGTGGATAAAGTGGATGCGGTGATGATTATGCCCCGTGACGGTGGCAAGCATTTAGCTTATGCAAAGCCCTTTTTAGAGGCAGGCATCCCTATGTTTGTGGATAAGCCCTTTACTTGCTCAGTACAAGATGCTGAGGAATTTGTGACCTTAGCGCAGGAAAACGGATCTCTCCTTTGCGGCGGCAGTTATGTAAAATACGCCTCGGTGCTTTCAGAAATCAGGGAAAAGGTGGATACAACAGAGGAAATGATTATGTCCGGCTATGTATCTTTTCCAATTCAACTGCAAAGTCCTCACGGCGGTATGCATTTTTATTCCCATCACATCATTGGTTGTATGTTGAAAGCCTTTGGTCACGATGTTGAAGCCGTTTCCGCATCTTTGGTTAACGGCAAGCTGGTAGCTATTGCCCACTATAAAAAGTTCCCTGTGATTATGAATTATGCTTCGTCTTATAGCGGTTTGCACGCCGGTGTTTATTTTGACATCAGCCCGGCGATTATGAAGCCTTTGGACTATGAAGGATATGACGAAAAGCAATGTGACTTGTTTTTGGATATGGTTCGCACCGGCAAGGGTGATGAGACAGAAGAACTCCTTTTGTCTGTTAAAATCAGCTGTGCGGTGGAAGAGGCAATGCAAACAGGGAAAACGATTATGTTGTAAAACCACCGATTCAGCTTACGGTTATGACTCATATTAAAAGGTCTGCGGCAATGCCGCAGACCTTTTAATATGTAGTGCGTTATTATGCTGTTTTATTTTCTTTCAATTTTCAATAAATCACGGATTTCAGTCAGCAGTTCTTCCTGTGTGGGAGCCTTGGGTTCTTCAGGAGCGGCTTCTTCAACAATTTCTTCTTTTTTCTTTGCAAGATCTTTTGCCTTGTTTATCAATTTAATAAACATAAAGATAGAGAAGGCAATGATTAAAAAGTCAATGATGTTCTGCAGAAAATTACCATACAAAATAGCGGCTTCCGGTTTGAGAACTTTACCGGCTTCATCTAACGTGGCAGGACTTAATATCCATTTTAAGCTCTTAAAATCCATCCCGGCGGTTAGAAAACCGAAGAAGGGCATAATCAAATCATTAACAACGGAGGTAACGATTTTACCGAAAGCACCACCGATGATAACGCCGACAGCCATGTCGATGACATTGCCCTTAATTGCAAATTCCTTAAATTCCTTTAACATATGTTTCTCTCCTTATTTAATTATTTAAATATTTCACGCACAACATCCTTCATTTCTGAGAGTGTTGATGTGCTGAATGCTTTGGTTTTGGCAGCAGCAGAGTGTGGAATACCTTTAAAGTACCAGGCAATGTGTTTTCTGGCTTCTAACATACCCAAATGCTCTCCTTTATATTGTACCAACAGTTCTAAATGCTTAAAGAGGGTTTCCTTTTTATCATTTGAAGAAGGTTCAGAGTATGTGCCGGTTTGTAAATACTCTTTAATCTGACGGAATAAGAAGGGATTTCCCAATGAGCCTCGTCCAATCATCACGCTGTCACAGCCTGTTTCTTCGTACATAGCACAAACATCTTCCGGCAGAGTGATATCTCCATTGCCGATAACAGGAATAGAGACAGCTTGTTTTACGGCTTTGATGGCCGACCAATCGGCTTTGCCGCTGTATTGTTGTTCCCGGGTTCTGCCGTGGAGTGTTACAGCGGCGGCACCTTCGGCTTCGGCTACTTTTGCCAACTCTACACAGTTGATGTGCGCCTCATTCCATCCGGTGCGGAATTTCACACTGACAGGAACCGAAACGGCATTGACAACGGAACGAATGACAGCTCCTGCTTTTTTTATATCCCGTCCCAGAGCGGCACCGTCACCGTTAGAAACTATTTTTGGGGTGGGACAGCCCATATTAATATCAATAGCCATAGCTCCTTGTGCTTCTACATAACGGGCGGCTCGTGCCATCACATCCGGTTCACTGCCGAAAATCTGAACAATGAGTGGTGATTCATCCGGGTGAGTTTCCAATAACAGATTTGTTTTTTTATCTTTATATTCAATTCCCTTGGAGCTGATCATTTCAGAAACAGTCAAATCAGCGCCAAATGCTTTGCAGATGAGCCGAAAAGGCAAATCTGTCACACCGGCCATAGGGGCAAGAATAATCTGATTGCGATAATTCAAGTGAAATTCTCCTTAAAGGAAATAATATATGTAACAGTATATCATACATGCAAGCCGCCAATCGGCTTGCTACACACCGATACAATAAACACATTGGAACGAAAGCTGTTTAGGCTTTCGAACAAATATTTGTGTTTATTATATCATAAAAAGTAAAAAAGAAAAAGATTTTTCTTAAAAAAATTTCGTTTTTTGTTGAATATCTGCCGGGGTTGTCATATAATAGTATGTAATAACTTGGTTTTGGTCGAAAGGGATGAGCATATGTTAGAAAAACTAAATTTAACCATGCTGGTTGATTTTTATGAATTTACCATGGCTAACGGTTACTTTGTGGAAGGCTTTGAAAACAAAATTGCTTATTTTGATATGTTTTTTCGCAAGGTGCCCGATGACGGTGGCTTTGCCATCATGGTTGGTTTGGAACAATTAATTGAATATATTAAAAACTTAAAGTTTGACGATGAGGATATTGAATACCTTCGCAGCAAGGGAATTTTTAATGAAGGTTTTTTAAATTATCTTAAAAATTTTGAGTTTTCCTGCGATGTTTGGAGTATGCCGGAAGGTACGCCCATTTTCCCCATGGAACCCATTGTCACGGTACGGGGGCCCATCATTGAAGCGCAGTTTATTGAAACAATGCTGCTTTTAACCATCAACCATCAGTCACTGATTGCTACAAAAGCGAACCGTATTGTTCGCGCTGCGGACGGGCGGAACGTGATGGAATTCGGTTCCCGTCGTGCTCAAGGGTATCACGGCGCTATTTTCGGCGCAAGGGCGGCTTATATTGCCGGTTGTAGCGGTACCGCTTGCGCCATATCTGACAGAAACTATGGTATCCCGGCATTGGGAACCATGGCTCACAGTTGGGTGCAGCTTTTTGACTCTGAATATGAAGCCTTTCGTTCCTATGCTGAGATTTATCCTGATAACTGCATTTTGCTGGTGGATACTTATAATGTTTTAAAATCGGGTATCCCCAACGCCATCCGTGTTTTTAATGAAGTCATTGTGCCAAAGGGATTCCGTCCCAAGGGGATTCGCATTGACAGTGGAGATATTACCTATTTATCAAAGAAGGCAAGAAAAATGCTGGACGATGCCGGTTTTTCTGATTGTACCATTACGGCATCCAACTCTTTAGATGAATACATTATCCGTGATACCCTGATGCAGGGTGCCCAGATTGATATGTACGGTGTGGGTGAGCGTCTTATAACCTCTCGTTCTGAGCCGGTATTTGGCGGTGTATATAAGCTGGCGGCAGTGGAAAAAGACGGAGAGGTTATTCCCAAAATCAAAATCAGTGAAAACACTGCGAAAATTACCAATCCGGGGTTCAAGCAGGTGCACAGGCTGTATTCTAACGAAACAGGCGAAGCCATTGCCGATGTTTTAACCTTGTTTGATGAGGAGATTGATGACACTAAGCCCTATGAACTCTTTGACCCTGAACATACTTGGAAACGGAAAAAAATCACCAATTTCACAGCTAAGAAATTATTGGTGAAAGTTTTTGAAAAAGGGCAGTGTGTTTATGAGAGCCCCAATGTACACGAAATTAAAAAATATTGTGCAGGGCAGATTGAAAAACTGTGGGATGAAGTGAAACGTTTTGAAAATCCCCATCGTTATTATGTGGATTTATCCCCGCAGTTATGGGCTTTAAAGGAGTCTTTGCTGGAAAAATACTCTTTGAATTAAAACACAATATATTGGGTTTAAAAAATTTTTACACAACATATTGACACAATATTTAGTTTGTGATATAATAGACTTCACCAGCCGGAAAAAGCCGGTTTTGGTGGAGTCTTTTCATTTTTTGCAGTCCGTTGCCAAAGAACGGCAACAAATGTACTACATATAGACTTTATGAATGACAATGAATAGAAAAGTAACAGAAAGGAAAGGGATTTGAAAATGTTTGAAAGTATTGTAAAACGTGACGGTCGTGTTGTTCCGTTTAATGCCGTAAAAATTACCGATGCTCTGTTTGCAGCCATTAAGGCCAGCGGCAGTGATGATTATGTGGCAGCTCTCCGCTTGACGGCACAGGTGGTTGACCATCTGGAGAAGCAGGGGCTTACCGGTTCTCCCAGTGTAGAACAGATTCAGGATGCTGCTGAGCAGGTGCTCATTGAAAACGGTTTCACAGAAGCAGCAAAACGCTATATTCTGTACCGTGCAGACAGAAACCGTTCTCGCGAAATGAACACCAGATTGATGCAGATTTATGAAGGTTTAACCTTTAAAGACGCAAAAGATAATGATATTAAGCGTGAAAATGCTAACATTGACGGTGATACCGCTATGGGTACCATGCTGAAATACGGTTCTGAAGGTGCCAAGCAGTTCAATAAAATGCTGGTGTTAAATCCCAAGCATTCTGCGGCTCATGATAATGGCGATATTCATATTCACGACTTAGACTTTTTAACGTTAACCACAACCTGCTGTCAGATTGATATTGAAAAGCTGTTTGCAGGCGGTTTCTCAACCGGTCACGGTTTCTTAAGAGAACCCCAGAGCATTGCCAGCTATTCATCACTTGCTTGTATCGCCATTCAGTCTAACCAGAATGACCAGCACGGCGGTCAGAGTATTCCGAATTTTGACTATGCAATGGCAGGTGGCGTGAAGAAAACTTATGTCCGCAAATACAGAGAAAATCTGGCTAAGGCATTAGAACTGTTAGGCGGCATTGCCGATGCAGATGAAAAAGCAAAGGAAATTGTTGGTTCCATTAAAGAAGAAAAGGGTTTAGTGCCTGTTTTGGATGATAACAACGGATATCATGAAGCAGAGGCAGCGAAACTTGAGAAACTGTTGCCGGCAGATGTAATTGAAAAGGTACAGGCATTTACAAAAGATAAAGCCATTAAGGAAACTGACCGTGAAACCTTCCAGGCAATGGAAGCCTTTATTCACAACTTAAACACCATGCATTCCCGTGCCGGCGCGCAGATTCCTTTCAGCTCCATTAACTATGGTACTGATACCTCCAGCGAAGGCCGTATGGTTATGAAAAACCTGCTTCTGGCTCATGAAGCCGGTCTGGGCAATGGCGAAACCCCCATTTTCCCCATTCACATTTTCAAGGTTAAGGATGGTATTAACTACAACGAAACAGACGTGAACTACGATTTGTTCCAGTTGGCTTGCCGTGTTTCGGCTAAGCGTCTGTTCCCCAACTTCTCCTTTATTGATGCGCCCTTCAACCTGCAGTATTATAAAGAAGGCAATCCCCACACAGAAGTTGCTTATATGGGTTGCCGTACCCGTGTGGTTGCCAATGAATATGATAAGACAAGAGAAATCGTTACATCCCGTGGTAACTTAAGCTTCACATCTATCAACCTGCCCCGTCTGGGTATTGAGGCAGACGGTGATGTGAATAAGTTCTTTAACGCGCTGGATGAACGGGTTGATATGGTTATCGAACAGCTGTTAGAGCGCTTTGAAATTCAGGCTTCTAAGAAAGTGAAGAACTTCCCCTTCTTAATGGGTCAGGGCATCTGGCTGGATTCTGAAAAACTGGGTCCCGATGATGAAATCCGTGAGGTTATCAAACATGGTTCACTCTCTGTTGGCTTTATTGGTTTGGCAGAATGCTTGAAAGCCTTAATCGGTCAGCATCATGGTGAAAGCAAAGAAGCACAGGAAATGGGTCTGAAAATTGTTCAGTTCATCCGCAATAAGACAGATTTGGCTTGCCGCAAATACGGTTTGAACTTTACCTGTCTGGCTACACCTGCTGAAGGTCTTTCCGGCAGATTTATCAAAATCGATAAAGCTAAATACGGTGAAAGACCGGGTATTACCGATCGTGAATATTACACCAACTCCTTCCATGTGCCTGTTTATTTCCCCATTACCGCACAGGAAAAAATCAAGTTGGAAGCACCATACCACGCATTTACCAATGCCGGTCATATCAGCTATGTTGAGGTAGACGGCGATCCTTCCAAGAACCTGGATGCATTCATCAGCATCATTCGTGCTATGAAGGAATCCGGCATCGGTTATGGTTCCATCAACCATCCCATTGACCGTGACCCCATCTGCGGTTACAACGGCATCATCGACAATGAATGTCCCAAGTGTGGTCGTCACGAAGACGAGGGTGACATCGGCTTTGAACGTATCCGCCGTATTACCGGTTACCTGGTCGGTACGTTGGATCGCTTCAACAACGCAAAACGTGCCGAGGTTGAAGACCGCGTAAAACACACCGGCGGAAACATGGAAACACTCTAAACTGCATATTACACCCTGTAAAGAAGGTTGAACGAATGAACATTCAATTGGCGGGTATCGCCCGTGAGTCCATTGTGGACGGACCGGGACTTCGGTACACGGTATTTGTACAGGGCTGCCCTCATGGGTGTCCGGGATGTCACAATCCCGGCACCCATGATTTTTCGGGCGGCAAAACATATGAAATCGAAACGCTTATCAAGGATATAAAAGAGCAAAAGTTGATATCCGGTCTCACATTTTCCGGCGGAGAGCCCTTTTGCCAGGCAAAAGAACTGTGTGCCGTGTGGGACGGGGTAGAGAGCGAAAAACTGAATTTAATTGTATATACCGGTTACACCTTTGAAAAATTGCTGCAGGAAAATGATCCGGACAGAATCGCACTGCTGCAAAGAGCGGCATATTTAATCGACGGTCCTTTTGTGCTTTCTCAGCGCGACTTAACGTTACCTTTCCGCGGCAGTAAAAATCAGCGGATATTAGACGTTCAGGCATCGCTGGCAAAAGGAGAAGCGGTAGCGATTGAGTTCTGAGGAGGTAAGCAGATGCGAGCGTTAATCACGGGTGCCAGCTCCGGTATCGGTCGGGATATGGCACGGATTTTATCGGAAATGGGCTATGACCTAGTGTTGGTAGCCCGTCGGAAAGAACGGTTGGAGGCACTAAAAAACGAGCTCTCCGGCAACGTAGAGATTCTGCCTTTTGATTTGTGCGACGAAGCCTCCTGCTATGCCCTTTATGAGCAGGCAAAGGATATTGATGTATTGATTAATAATGCCGGCTTTGGCGTGTTTGGTGATTTTTTAGAGACGGACCTGCAGCAGGAAATCAATATGCTCCATGTGAACAGTCGCGCAATGCACATTCTGATGAAGCTGTACCTTAAGGACTTTGTGGAACGGGATTCAGGCTATATGTTAAATGTTGCCTCCGCCGCCGGATTTATGCCCGGTGGACCGCTTTTAGACGGCTATTATGCCACAAAGGCATACATTTTAAATTTGAGTCGCTCGGTGGCAAAAGGTCTGAAAAAAAGAAAAAGCAAGGTTGTGGTTTCGGCTCTGTGCCCCGGTCCTGTCCAAACGGAATTTGAAGCAGTGGCAGGTGTGGATTTTGCCTCAGTTGGAATGAAAAGCGAAACCGTTGCCCGCTATGCTTTGAAAAAGTTATTTCGGGGGAAAAGGGTGATTGTACCCGGTATAATTTTTAAAATTGGACGCTTTATGGCGAAAATATTACCTGAGAGTTGGCTTCTGTCAGCGGCGTATGTGATTCAGGAACCCCGCAGACGGGCGCAGGAAAGGGGAAATAATAATGAGCGCTAAAGAAGAATTTATTGAGATTTATAAACAAAAGATTCACCGTGAGGGAGCTGATAAGCTGCTGGATTATCTCTGCTCTGCCGGAAGTGATTTTTTCACAGCGCCGGCCAGCACCCGTTTTCACGGTTCTTATGCCGGTGGGTTGGTGGAGCACAGTCTGAATGTGTATGACTGCTTAAAGGCTTATTTAGAGCGCGAGAGAGTGCAGGATTTATATGGTCTTGTGGCGGATGAAGAAACAGTTGCCATTGTGTCTTTGCTTCATGACGTTTGTAAGATAAACTGTTATCACGAAAGTACCAGAAATGTGAAGGATAAGGACGGTCGCTGGATTCAGGTGCCCTATTATGAATTTGAAGATAACCTGCCTTACGGTCACGGCGAAAAATCGGTGTATATCATCACCGGCTTTATGCGTCTGACAAGAGAGGAAGCCTTTGCCATCCGTTATCATATGGGCTTTTCAGAGGATGAAAACAAGCGGAATGTGGGCAAGAGCTTTGAATTGTATCCCTTAGGCTTTGCCTTACATACAGCAGATATGGAAGCTACCTATTTTTTAGAAAACGAATGAAAAGACGTCAATTTTAGTGAAAAGTGAATAGCGAAAAGGTAATAAGTAAAAAACCGTACACGAAAGTGTACGGTTTTTTGGAGCGGGAAACGAGATTCGAACTCGCAACGTTCACCTTGGGAAGGTGACGCTCTACCGTTGAGCCATTCCCGCCCGAACAGAATGTATTGTAGCATAAACAATCCTTTTTGTCAAGGAAAAACGGTCCCGGCTTTAGAAAAAACCCAAGTGACTTAAGATAAAAATCCAGATAAATAGGGTAAAAAGGCAAAATGCAGAAGTCATAACCACTAAATGCCCTGCCAAGGTATCGTCGCCACCCATTTGCTGTGTCATCGCAAAGGAGGAGATGGCAACAGGGGTGCCGAAGACAATTAAAAGACAAGCAAGACTTTCTCCTCTGAATCCTAAGAGAATAGCAGTGACTACGGCTAACAACGGTACAATAACCAAACGAAGGCTCACAGAAAAAATGATTTCACGAACATATCCCTTCATACTGGAAAAGGTGAAGCTGGCACCTAAAACAAAGATGGACAAGGGACTGGCAACACTGCTGATATCCTTAACAGATTTTTCAATGATAGCAGGTAATTTGATGCCTGTTAATAAGAAGAACATACCAAATGCACAGCCGATAATGAGGGGGTTTTTTATAATTCCCAGGAGCATTTTCCCAATGTTTGCCCGACCACCACGGAATTTTTCTAAGGTGATGACTGCCAGAACATTAAATACAGGCACAACGATTGCCACCATTAAAGAGGATAAACCGGTTTCGGTTCCCTGACAGATATAGCCAACCAGCGGAACGCCTAAGATTGCGTAATTGGAGCGAAAAACCGCCTGGAGCAGAACACCGCGTTTGCGGTCATCTTTTGAAAACAGTAAAATAATCGGATAGGCCAAAGCATAAATGCAGAGAACGGCAATCAGTATAAAGCCAATCAATTTGGTATCAAAAACCGCCAGATTTTCTGTTTTGTAAATATTATAAAACAGAAGAACCGGCAGAAAAATAGTGAACACCAGTTTATTCATACTGTCAAAGGCTTTTTTGTCGGCCATTTTCAAGTTTTTAACGATATAGCCCAATGCCAGCAGAATGAAAATCGGGGCCACAGCGTTAAAAGAGAGTTGTAAACTTTGCATCTGCAATACCTTCCCTTGTACGTTTAATGAAAAAATTATATCATATTCCCTTCGAAAAATCAAGGAAGTTTCAAAAAACGCAATCGGAGGTTGACAAGGATATGAAAAACAGATATAATCTTATAGAGACAGAAAGTAAAATAGAAAGAAGGTTTTATAATGCCTCTTATAGTCAGAATATTATTATACGGTTGGTTTATTTTTGCTTTTTATGTTATATTTTCCACGATTTATAACAAATATAATGAAAAGAAACTATACGGAGTTATGATTGCCAACCCGAATGATGACACGGTGGAAGATTACATAGAAGCATTTAAAAGTGTTAACGGTTTTTCGGCAATGCTGTTTGGCTTGTATTTCCGCGCTCAACAAGCAAGCGACAGAGCAAGGCAAGCACAAGGGTATTATATTATAGAAGAATGTCCTTCGGTTTCACAAGAAGTTAAAGAGGAACTAAGAATTGTTTTTCTGTCAAACGGTGTTCAAATCAGTTGATGTGTAAAACCATCCTTTACAAAAGGATGGTTTTTACTATTGAAGACAAGGGGATGGTTCTCCTGTCTTATATGATGGGACGATAGAAGCGTCACTCTGTCTTTACACCTGACACAGGCAGGGGTCGTGCACGGTGCTCTCTTGCCGGCACCCGACGCTCGAGTTCAAATCATTTTCAAAAACAAAAAAACAAGCGTCTTTTGGCGCTTGTTTTTTTGTGGCGGAGAAGGAGGGATAAGTGTCATATGCACAAACATCTCCATTCCTATCATAAGTCAACCTTTCAGCGAATGAAGATTATATCATTTTTTTGCCAAAAGTCAATATATTCCCAGCTTAATCTGCATCATCTTGGTTATAGTCATCTTCAATATCCGAATCTGTTTTATTGATTGCCCACTCATTATATTTTTCATCTGAACCATCGTATTTGGATTTTTTGAATAGCCATTGATATTTGAGAAATATCTGTTGTGGTTGAAACAAATCTAATGGGATTTTCTGCTTCGTAATAAACGACCTTAGAGGCATTGATTGCTTTATTTTAACAAATAGGCTTATGTTCAAGCTGATGATACATTTCCTCATAATCAGCTTTCATTTGATTAAGCACTAACTCAAATTGTTCATCTCTGTTTTGGTTGTGACAAGATAATGATAGTTTGTTATGTACACAAAACCACCGCAACGTTTTAAATGGTGCTTTAAGGAACGTAAGCATTCTATGGGGAATAACCGGCATTTTTGTTTATTAATTTAGCCTCATTAGGATTTTCCTCTTTGCAAATGACTGCAATACGTGGTAGCATTGATGCAATAGCTATGACAGTATATCGGTTTTTCTTCAATCGTTTTCCGGAAGATAGATTTTGTCATTTCGTCCCGAACCAATATCTACGGATTGTTCAATAAGACCCGATAACGGCCCTGTCATTAGTGCATTGGTCATCGCCATGACTCTGATCGCACGGGACTGACCTTTTCGTTGGTGAAATACAGCTTAGTTTAAAGCTGTTCTGCCAGCTCATCGAGCACACCCAAATCCCAGGCTAACCGGGACAAAACATATTTGTCCCGAATATCTTTTGTGGTTCGGAAGGTCATTTTGGCATTTTCCCTGTTAACACCAATCGTATTCAAATCAGAACTGATACCAATAGTATCCAGTATTTTTCTTAGTTCTTTCACAGCAGGTATTTCCTCACGAATAATCTTTAGAATAGTGTCCCAATTTTGGATGATACGCTCTAACCGAGCGGGGTGTGTAGAACTATCATACTTCTGTTCACGTTTTTCCTGAGCAATCATTGTTTTCGCACCCGTACCCAGAAATTTACATAATTCTTCGCACCACTGTTTGTAGTCAAACTTTTCAACATAAACTTTTGCTTTTTCAGTATCCGGCTTCATTGTTGCAAGGATTTCATAAAGCTGTGCAGCTTTTAATGTGCCCATCGCACACTGGATACCGTGCAGGTCTACATTCGTGCCGAACTCCAGTCCCCGCATATCCCATACATGACTAAAATAATGTTCAACACCGGAAGCAGGACGGGAAACACCGGCATATGCCATTGCAATGCCACCAATGACCAATCCCTCAAACACAGACTTTATAGCTTCATCCTCACGGCGCATAAGACCTTCCGCATTGTCTACACACTTTTTCAGTGCTGTACGAATCAGTTGCGCAACCTGCTCACAGTAGTATTCGCCAGTAATCACATTGGCAATCCGCCACTCCGTAATGGAAATATACTTTGCCAACATATCACCTAATCCAGCTCTGAGCATGTGTTCTGGAGCACGTTTTAAAATATCAATATCACCAATAATCACATCTGCGCAGCGGCTGTTAAGGGATGTTTTTAATCCGTCCATATCCATAGAAGAAGTTCCGGATGCATAACCATCCATCGAAGGCGCTGTACACACAATAATATACTTTTTACCGGTAATATTGCTGAGAATCTTACCAATATCATTGATGACACCACTGCCGATACCAATGATTAAATCACAATGTTTGTCAAAATGCATGACCGCGCTGCCAATTGCTTCTTCATTGGGCTTTAAGCTATTTTTCGGGAATACATATTTATTGTACGGGATTGATGCATCGTCAAGTATTTTGCAAACAAGTTTTCCCGCTGCATGATATGTATTCACATCTGCTAAAATGAATGGACTTGTACAGCCGTATCTGTTAATGAGTTCCGGAAGACGGGAAATGACTCCGTTGCCAATAATCACATCATCAATAGCCACATTATGGATCTTGCCACAACTGCATATTGGATTGGCAAGAAAATTTTTCATAAGTATCACTCCAATTCCATGTTGATTTTTGTAGTTTCATATGGTATTATCATAATAACTCAATCAATATCTGTCAATATTTTCAGCTACTGTCGAAATATTTATACAACATTTGAACTTTTCAATGATTGTTTTAATCAGTTTCTGAACGGAGGAAACCCTATGCCCTTTTATGAACGCGAGGAAAAGATACTCAATGCACTTATGGAAAAAGAATCCGTATCCATACGGGAGCTCTCAGAGAAATTGTATGTTAGCATCCCCACGCTTCGACGAGACATGATAAAGCTGGAGGCCTTGGGTAAAATTATGCGTACTCATGGAGGGGCAACACTTATTAAAAAAGCTGCGGACGAAAATATCCCCCTATTCTTACGTGAGCAGGAGCAAAATTCAGCTAAGGACAAAATTGCACAAAAAGCTGTTACACTGGTCAAGGATGGCGATACGATTTTTCTTGATGGCAGCACAAGTGCATACTCGATCATTCCTCTTTTAGCGCCATATCGAAAATTAACTGTTATTACCAGTTCAGCAAAGGCCTCTTTCCTTCTAGGCCAAATGGATATCAACAACATTTGTACCGGTGGAAGAATGTTGAACCGCTCCTTCTCCTATATTGGAGAGGATGCGGAAAGAACCGTTCGAAGCTACAATGCAGATATTGTATTTTTCTCCTGCCGTGGTTTAAGTATGGATGGACGGCTTAGTGACAATTCAATCGAAGAAAATCGTCTGCGCAGGGCCATGATCCTGCAAAGCAATCGAAAGGTTCTTTTATTAGACAGTAGCAAATTAGATAAACTGTATCTCAATACATTGTGCCATCTCTCTGACTTAAATAATCTTCTCTGCGATATTCCTTTGCCTACAGCCTTAATGCGAATGCTGAAAAACATTTGATAGGTTTCTATTCACAAAAATCTGTTCAGTCACTCCAGAACAGATTTTGTTATTTTTGCACAATTTTCTTATTTTAAATTTGTCAAATAAAAAAACCGAACACTATTGATTTTCACCAATTTTTGCATTATAATGTATATAAGAAATTTTTGGATAGCTTGGCAGATTCTTCTGCTTTCTTTTTTATTTTAAAATTTGGAGCGCTCCAAATACGTAGAAGGAGGACACACAATGTCAATAACTATCGAGGATGTAGCGAAGCGTGCCGGTGTATCGCGAAGCACCGTATCCCTTGTGTTAAATAAAAGTCCTTTAGTAAAAGAAACAACCCGAGAAATGGTCGAGAAGGTAATTCTGGAAATGAATTACGTGCCAAACAACAACGCCCGCGG
>SVJT01000033.1 GCA_015068865.1 Oscillospiraceae bacterium
CATCAGCAAATAACCCACCATTTACATACGGGAAGTCAAGAAGTGCCGCATCCATATAGGGGTCTCTGTCTTCTGGTTTTGTATCAAGCACCTTAAACAAATCAATCAACGCTCTACGTGCATCCTTTGCCGATACCGATTTTAAATAATTATGGAACTTATTATGCCCTCCAAATATACCAGCGTCTTCCGCATACAAACAGAATACCAGACGAACGCATAACATATTAAGGCTTTTAAGCGAATCTTCGTTATCGGGATTGATATACTGCTTTAACAGTTCATCATACAACACACCTACGATATTACCTGCTTGTATGGATATTTCCATTTCCTTTTTGATATTCTCATCGTCAGCATCTACAAGGAACTGCAAACGATAATACTCTTTTGCCAAATCTTTAAGCAGGATGCTTTCAGGCTCTCCCGTAGGTTTTTCCATATCATAAATAAGAAACTCCTCAAAATTACATGTAACTATCCAACGAGGGCGCTGGGAATAAGGCAGCACCGCAGAATAACGCTGTGCCTGCTGAAAAGGTGTAAGCAGGCTACCGTCCGATTGCTTGATGGCTTTTCTCAAATCTTTACCCGTACCCTTTTGCTCTATTAACACGTGTGTTGCAGGAATAAACCCATCTATAAAGCTGGTATGGTCAAGGTGTACCTGTTCTTCAAATTTTATGTAATGAGCAGGATTCTCCACGCCGAACACATTACCCAGTAATTCGAGCCAGAAAGGCTGGCTTTCGCCTTTCTCATAACCCTTACCCGACCAATATTCAACAAACTTCTTTGCTGCCGCTTTTTGTTCTGTATCTCTCATGGATTATACCTCCAATTTAATGTTTACCTTTTTCTTTTTAGCGCTTTTCACCATCTCTTGACAGAATTCGCATTCATATCCCCCAACCCAAAAAGCTCAACCCAAAACAATCATTTTTATGACTGCAAGACTTTCTCTCAAAAAGCAGGGCATCAGATTATACCATTGTAAACCTGCATGCATATGAGTAACATTTTGAAACCCTGTATTCTTTGCCATCATCGCTCCCCTGAAGATGTGGAAATGGTTTGTGATGACAACCACGGAATAATCCCCATCAAAAGATGCGTCGAGTATTTCTTTTGAAAACGTCATGTTTTCAAAAGTCGATGTTGCCTTTTCTTCTTTTATAATTTTATTTTTTTCAACACCGTTTTGAATGAGATATTTTTCCATAGCATATGCTTCGGTGACAGTTTCCTGTAATCCTTGACCGCCGGTAACAACAATAAAAGCATCCGGATTTTTATGATGGTACTCTATTGCTTTGTCCAAACGCATTTTTAACGGTAATGTCACCCTGTCTCCCCGAATGCCTGCCCCCAAAACAATCACAGCATCTTCATGATAATTTACATTATCGACAAAACCGTAAATTGCAATGAAAGACACCAGCAAAACTTCAGCACATAAAAAGACAATAAATAAAATCTTGCAAATTTTAAAAAATTTTATCGTTGTAAGCCTTTTTATCTTTGAATAAAAAACGCCTATGCACAGTGTAATCATTCCGAAAAGCGCAACAAGCACAACTCCAAGATTTAAGTTTGACATGATACATAATATGAATCCGTATACAGTAAACACGGCGCCAATCAACGCAATAATTCTTGATTTCATTTTTATACTCCTGTCAAAAGTTTATCGTAATAAGTAGTTCCCGATGTCATTCAGCAAAAATTTCGTTAAAATCCGCAGGGACAGTTCCCTGACCACCTTCTGTATATAACAATTATATTATATAAAAATTCAGAAATCAATTATTTGCCGACAAATGAAATCAAAATGTTAAATTTGTTTATTGCAAGAAAAAAGGCACTACCAAAGCGGTAGTGCCTTCCTGTTCATTTCATTATTCAGCTTTTGCAGAAGATGTCGCGCTGGGAGCCTCCGATGGCTTTGCCGTAGCAGAAGCATCAGGAGACGCCTTGGTGTCGTCAGTAGAAGTGGAAGTCGTTGCCTGAGCAGTCGCTGAGGCGCTGGGCATTGCGGATGCATCGGGGAGGACTGAATCTTTATTCATATTACAGCCAACCAAAGTTCCGGAAGCAACCGTTAATGCAAGCACGCCGAGCAATAACTTGCTTTTCATTAACTTTCCTCCTTATGAAGAACCATATTATATTAACAGACGAAAACCGTCTATTAAGCGTTTAATCTTGCCTCCAGCTTATCCAGTTCTTCTTTAATGCCGGCAGGCAATCTGTCGCCGAATTTAGCGAAGAATTCTTTCTGGCTTTCAACTTCTTCCTTCCAAACAGCCTTATCAACACTTAAGAGCTGTTCTAAGGTTTCAGCATCCAGCTTCAGACCTTCAATGTTGATGTCTTTTGCTTCAGGCAGATAACCGATAGCAGTTTCTTTAGCATCAGCCTTGCCTTCGCAACGGTCTAAAATCCAGTTCAGAACACGGAGGTTGTCACCAAAGCCGGGCCACATGAACTTGCCGTTTTCATCCAAACGGAACCAGTTAACGTGGAAAATCTTCGGTGCATTGGGGATCTTTTTACCCATTTCCAACCAATGTTCAAAGTAATCAGCCATATTGTATCCGCAGAAGGGAATCATAGCCATGGGGTCACGACGAACTACGCCGACAGCACCGGCAGCAGCTGCTGTGGTTTCAGAAGCCATGGTAGCACCAACGAATACACCGTGCTGCCAATCAAATGCTTCATATACTAAGGGAGCGGTCTTAGCACGACGGCCACCAAATACGATAGCAGAGATGGGCACACCGCCAGCAGCTTCAAATTCGCTGGAGATGCAGGGGCACTGTGCAGCAGGTGCTGTGAAACGGGAGTTGGGATGAGCGCCCTTAACGCCACTTTCGGGAGTCCAGGGATTGCCCTTCCAGTCGATACCTTCCTTCGGAGGCTCGCCATCTAAACCTTCCCACCAAACGGTGTTGTCTTCAGTATTTAAAACAACGTTGGTGAAAATAGTGTTTTTCATTGTTGTTGCCAGAGCATTGGGGTTGGTTTTGGTAGAAGTACCGGGAGCAACGCCGAAGAAACCAGCTTCGGGGTTAACTGCCCATAATCTGCCGTCTTCACCGATACGCAGCCAAGCAATATCGTCACCAACGGTCCAAACTTTATAGCCCTTTAATGCTTCGGGGGGAATTAACATAGCCAGGTTGGTCTTACCGCAAGCACTGGGGAATGCAGCACAAACATATTTGATTTCGCCCTGGGGATTTTCCAGACCTAAAATCAGCATATGTTCAGCCATCCAGCCTTCTCTGTGACCCATATGGCTGGCAATTCTCAGTGCGAAGCACTTTTTACCAAGCAGAACGTTTCCGCCGTAACCGGAGTTAACGGTCCAGATGGTGTTATCTTCGGGGAAGTGTACAATATATCTGTTTTCAGCATCAATATCTTTCTTAGCATGCAGGCAACGTACAAAATCGTCGCTGTCACCTAACTCAGCCATAACCTGAGCGCCGGTACGAGTCATAATCATCATGTTCAGAACAACGTAACGGGAGTCGGTCAGCTCAATACCGATTTTAGAGAAAGGAGAGCCGTAAGGACCCATCATGTAAGGAATTACATACATGGTTCTGCCCTTCATGCTGCCGCGGAATAAACCTTCCAGTTTAGCATACATAGTTTTGGGATCTTCCCAGTTATTGGTCGGACCTGCATCTTCTTTTTTAGAAGTACAGATAAAGGTTCTATCCTCCACACGGGCAACGTCGTTTTCTGCTGTTCTGTGCAGATAGCAACCGGGTAATTTTTCCTGATTCAGCTTAATCAGCTCGCCTGCTTCACAAGCCTCGTCATACAGTTTCTGTTTTTGTTCTTCACTACCGTCAATCCAGATGACTTCGTCAGGAGTAGTCAACTGAATCATTTCATCAAGCCATGAAAGAACTGCCTTGTTTGTAGTCATTTTTTTAACTCCTTTCAGTATGTCTTTTATCTTTAGACGACCGAATGCACAAGCATTTCAGCCTTATGTCTTAGTAAACTGTAAGTACCCATTATGAAAAAACTTTCCACAAAGGATTCATAAATACAAAAAAATCACGGAATAGCTTATTCTACCCCATATTAATTATTATACTCTATTCTTATGCAAATTCAAAGCATTTTAACACAAATTCTTCTCGTATTTTTTACACAATTTTTCGACAAATTCCATCAGAAATTTGTGCAAATTGCTCTATAGATAGCGACTCTCCGCGAACCGATTCCCCCAGACCAAGCTGCAGCAAAAGCTCTTTCAATTCTTCTTTTGTCACTCCCAGACCTGCCGTACCCGATACACTGTTTAAAAAGGTTTTCCGCCGTTGTGCAAAAGCACCTTTAATCAGGCGGAAAAACAAGCCTTCATCCTCTACCTGCACCGGCGGGTTTTCTCTGATAGAAAGTTCAATAACCGAAGACCAAACCTTCGGCACCGGTTCAAAACATTCCGGCGACACGTCGCGCACCTTACGGACATCCGCGCGGTATTGCACAGAAAGCGTAATAGCACCAAAATCCTTACTGCCGGCTTCTGCTGCCAGGCGGTCAGCCACTTCACGCTGAATCATAACCACAATGGAAGCAATCCCTTTGCTTTCCTCCAACAACTTCATAATAATCGGCGTTGTAATATAATATGGCAAATTCGCAATGACCTTAACCGGTCGATTCCCGAAATGTTCCTGCAAAAGCAAAGGCAAATCTACCTTTAGTATGTCCTGATTTATAATTGTTACATTGGAGAATTCTGCCACATTTTTTTCTAAAATCGGCAGAATGGTGGTATCAATTTCCACCGCCACTACTTTCCCGGCGCATTTGGCAAGTTCACGGGTTAAAACACCCATTCCGGGACCAATTTCCAGCACGCAGGACTCCTCATCCAGCTCTGCCGCTTCTACAATATCCAAAAGTACACTGCCATCTGTTAAAAAGTTTTGCCCCAGCCCTTTTTTAGGTTTTAACCCTTCTCCGGCCAACTGACGGCGAACCGACTGTTTTGAAAACGCTCTTTCTTTCATCATCATTCACCTTGAGACTGTTGTTCCAGTTTTTCTGCTTCCTCTTCAGGATAGCCAAAAGAGGTAAGTATCATCTGCCTTGTTTCTTCTTCGTTATACACATAATAGGACGCACCGCTGATGGTTTTGGATGCGCCGGGCAGCATATGTGTTTGCAACGATTCAGAAGACATTTCCTTCAGCATTCCCAAATACTTTGTCGCTTCCGCTATACTGAAGTTTGTAGTGACATGTTCGTTCATTGCCTGCAATAAAGCAGGTGCTTTTGAAATATATTGGGGTTGCAGTTTCTGTGCAAATAACTCTCTTAAAAAATCCTGCTGTAAATTAATTCTTCCCAAGTCACCGTTTGCATAGGTTGCTCTGTAACGAACCACTCCTTCGGCATCTTTTCCGTCAAGCACTTGCAATCCTTTATTCACGTGAATATGCAAATCCTGATAAGGGTCATCATAATGCATATCGATGGGCACATTATACTCCACACCACCTAAGATATCAATCACATCCCGAAAACCCTGAAAGTTTACTTCACAATAATAATGAATGGGCATCCCCGTAATTTCTTTAACCAATCCAATGATGGTTTCCTCAGGATTTTTATATCCCATCGCATGATTAATTTTGTCGAAACGACCGGATGGATACTGTACTCTTGTATCTCGCGGAATAGATAAAACCTGAATATCGTTATCCTCCGGATCTAAGGAAACGACCATAATAACATCTGCTCTGATTCTGTCTTTATCCAATCCCAACAGTAAAATATTTGCTTTCTCTGTAGCGGTGTTTTTGTCCAATAACTTTGAAATCTCACCGGACAAAGTTGTTCCGAACATCACCTTTGCCAACAGCAAGCCGCCACCTATAAACACTAAAACCAGTATCGTTATCAGCATTGACAAAAAAAACTTTTTTATATTCATGAAAGATTTTCCTCTCGTTTCCTTTATTTCCTTTTGCTTCATTATATAATAAAACTGTGAATGGAATATTAACAAATTATAAATTAAAAAATTCAAAAAAACCAACCATATTTTATCATTTTTCTAATTATTTGTCAATTATTTAGGCAAAAACCTTTATACTTGTTTTCTCTTTAAGGTTTTGCTGATTTATCATTTTTATTAAAAAATTCTCAGCTTCTGTATTATTATCTTGATATTTCAGATGTTTTGTGATATACTGACAAAAAAAAGGGGGAAAATGTGATGGATACTATGTTTAATTTCTTTTTATTCTTTTATCTTTTTTCTATTCTTTTAACCATAGCAATATATGTACTTCAATCTTATGCACTGTACAAAATAGCTGTTAAGCGAAAAGTCTCAAACCCTTGGATTTCGTGGATTCCCTTAGGCAGTAATTGGATACTTGGTAAGATTGTGGAAAGCTTTGAGAAAGAAAACGGAACAAGAAAAAAATGGTCCTCTGTCCTGTTAACGCTCTCACTGGCTGTGATTATCGCTTGTATTGTGGGACTGTTGTTCAGCTTTGTGTTTGCCCTCAGCGAAATGATTTTCCATACCACGCTGTATTTTTCCGCTATGGCCTTTGTTTTTTTCTTCTTTTATCTGTTTATATTAATAGCAACATTTGCCGCACAGGCTTTATATGTTTTAACCAACATTTGTTTATATCGAATTTTCGAAATGATTTTACCGGAAAAAACATTTAAATATTTGTTAATTTCACTGTTCGTTCCATTAGGCGCTCCAATCTGCCTGTTAAAATGTGCCAAGTATTGCTGGTAAAAATAAATTTGAGATACGTATTTATGATTAAAGAGGTTGCCGTAAGTCTTTTACGGCAACCTCTTTTAATTTAACGGCAATGTTTTATGCTTTCACAAGATATAAAAGCATACCGATATTATCTCTATATATTTTATCGAACTGAGAAAGAGGCAAAGGATTTTCTCCCAAGCCGACTTCCACAGTAAAAGCCGGAATATGAAATTCATTAATCACCCAGTCTTTATACCCTGAATAACTGGCCATTCCTTCCGTTTGATCTAATTCATAGCCTGAAATTTCCGCCATAGCTTTTGCCATGTCCCGTCCGCGCTCCGTGCTTTGGGATTCAAAATCAAAATAAATGATTTCCCCTTGGCTGTGGTATGCCACTGCTATGTGCGGTCGAAAATTCCTCGTAAAATCAGCCACCGCCTTGCTTTCCGGCTCACTTTCGGGGTGAGGGCCGCTATAACGGGTGGGACCGGGACCGAAAATTCCCAGTTTTTGCTGATAGAATACCCCTTTTTCAAAAGATGCATCGTAGTTGTGATTTAAATCTACCCCATTGATATTCGCCTGCCATTTTGTAAAATCGGTTTGATTGTTATGATAGGCTTTCAGACGGGTTTTCATAATCGGCGGGAGCGATTCCGGCAAGCCATCAATCGAAAGCCCCACTCCGTCCGGATTCACCATAGGACAAATGACCAAAGAAATCTCTTCAAACAGTTCTGTAAACCGGACATTGCCTATGGCTGTTCCGTTCGCATGCTGATAAGAAAATTCTTCCAATACCCGCATTAAGAATAATGAGGTAATCCATTCCATTCCGTGATGTGCGCCATTCAAAAAAATTCGTTTATCACCTCTGCCCCACCGAAGGGCAAACAGTTACCGTCCGCAAACCGACTGTCCCAGAGAAAAGTGCTCCAAAAACGGATATTCTTTGCAAACAGCTTTTATATCTTGTTCCAACAATTCATACGTATATGCCTCATCTGAATTGACAATATACAAACCAGCACCACCTTATTGTTCATTATTATCAATATATAAGTGCACCGTGCTGTTTAGAAGTTTTTTTTATTCAAAATGCCAAGAATGTATAATTCTTCCTTTTTCTGTAAAGCATAAATGAAGAAACATTATTTCAAGTTACAGCGAAAAGGAGATTGATTCATGAAAAAGAGAACAAAGACAAGTCAAAAAAAACAATCCTTCCGCAATGTAAAAAAAGCGTCATACATAGGCGCAGTATTCATTGTTGTTTTATGCGGAATAGGGTTAATTCTGGCGACCAGACTTCCGGATATGGCACTTTCCGTTAAAGAAACTTCTCCCCTTCCTCTGCCTACACCGCCAACCGCAGAGATTGTCACTCCCCCTGCTCCATTACCGTCCGAACAGCCGTTGACAACACCCATTCCCTCTCCTTCTCCGCAAATTGAAGAAAAGGCTGTTGCCGTTGCTTCCACACCGGAAACTCTGCAAATCGCCTTACCTGTAGAAGGCGAAGTCATTGTTCCCTTCTCCGGAGAACAGCTTGTTTATTCCAAAACCCTGCAAGATTGGCGAGCACACCCCGGCATTGATATATCTGCTTCTGCAGGAACAGATGTTAAAGCCTCTGCCGACGGCACAGTAGCACAACTCTATTATGACGCACAAATGGGCTATACCATTATCCTCCGACATGGAGAGTTATACCAAACAGTTTATCAGAATTTAGCAGACACCAAAAATGTAACCCAGGGACAAACCATAAAAAGAGGAGAGAGTATTGGAAAGGTCGGCACTTCCGCATCGGCTGAGCTGATAGAAGACAGCCACATTCACTTTGCCGTACTGGCAGGAGAAACGTTTCAGAATCCTTTAGAATTTTTAATCAATCCATAATCATCGGGCAAAAAAAGAAGGCATTCTTAGCGAATGCCTTCTTTTTTTGCAATCATATAACTGTTATGAAAGTCTTACCTTTTCGTCTTCAGCCAGCTGTGCCTGCAGGTCATTTAAGCTCTGGAAAGCTCTCTGGTCACGGATTTTATATAAAAATTCAACTTCTAAGCTTTCGTCATATACATCACCGTCAAAACCGATGATATAGGTTTCCAGTCGAACGGCACCATCGCCGATGGTGGGGCTGTCACCTACGTTGGTAATGGACTGATAGCCAACACCGTCAACGTATGTATTGGTAGCATACACGCCAAATTTCGGAATCAGCTGATTCTCTGCCGGAATCATATTGGCAGTGGGATAACCCAATGTTCTGCCCAGCATTTTATCCTGCACAACGCGATTGGTCAATGCAAAGGGACGACCCAGCAATTCTGTGGCTTTTTCCACTTCACCGTTTTCAATTAAAGCACGGATTTTTGTACTGGAGCACAGAAAATCGCCAAAATATAAAGGCTTGATCATGTGCACCAGAAAACCGTATTTCTGACCAAATTCTCTGAGCATTTTCACATCGCCTTCAGAATCCTTACCGTAATGGTTATGAAGACCCACTACAGCAACCTTCATATTAAATTTTTCAACCAGAATATCCCGTACAAATTCCTCGGGAGAAAGATCCCGCACTGCTTCAAAATTTTCAAAGAACAAAGTATCCACATTGCAACCTGAAAGCAGTTTCTGCTTGTATTCATTGTCTGCAATCAATTTTAAGGTATTCTCGCCTTTAATTACATTAATGGGGTGCTTGTCAAAGGTATACACCATGGAATGTAAGCCGTTGTCCTGCGCAACATCTGCAAGCATTGACATAAGCTTCATATGACCCATATGAAGACCGTCAAAATTACCCAAAGCAATCGCAGTACCGTTGCGGGCTTCTATTTTGCTGTAATCATACCAAACCGTGTTCATTAGAATTACCTCCCTTAGTTGTAAATATATTGTTGACTCCATCCGGCCATGCCGTTGGAGAAGTTACACCGCATAAAAAGTTTTTAAAATAGCTAAAACCGGTCCTTCGCTGCTTTCAATCACTTCCGAAAGACACAAAAGCTCTTGTTCGTCATACAAGCGGAAGATTTCTCCCACCGTTGCCTCCTGAATTCCAAATTGATCCGGACGCATTCTGAGACCATTCTTAATTTTCGGCACAGCATGAGCCGGCACCGTTACCCCACGATAGGCTGATAAAACCGTTTCCGGTGGCAGTAAAACATCAGCTATCTGCCCTCGTTTTGCCGCTTCTTCCACCTGTTCAGGTGTCACCGCATTTTCCAGCAAAAACGGTCCGCTTTGTGTTCGCACCAATGCCGCCATCACGGCACAAGTACCAAGGCTTTTACCAATATCATAACAGAGAGAGCGGATGTAAGTACCTTTAGAGCACCGCACCTCCATTTTAAAGCTATCTTCCGTAAAATCAAAGCAACGAAGATACTCAATCAATACCTTGCGGGGTTTCCGTTCAATTTCCAAGCCTTGCCGCGCCAGTTCATACAGCTTTTTACCGTTCATTTTCACAGCCGAATACATAGGAGGCAGTTGCGAAATTTCACCCAAAAAGCCACTGACTGCCGTTTCTATTTCCGCCTTTGCAGGACGCACATCACTGGTTTTTGTTACCGTCCCCGCCAAATCATATGTATCGGTTTCAATGCCTAATTGCACCGTCGCTACATAGGTCTTTGTTTTTTCCGTCAGCAAATCAGAAAGAGCCGTGGCCTTGCCCACCAAAACCGGCAACACACCGCTTGCCTCCGGGTCTAACGTACCGGCATGACCCACACGTTTTATTTTGAGTGTCCGTCTCACAAAAGAGACCATGTCATGAGAGGTTTTGCCCGTCGGCTTATAAAGATTAATAATTCCGAGCAAAACATCACTTCCCGGCATCATATTTTCAACGCATTTGCATAGACATTAATATTGATTAAATAGGACAATCCTCTTTATATCATACATTTAGTTATGCTTATTTATAGTATATCATAAAATCTCCATAAAAAAAAGCATTATTTATATAACTTTTAAAATTTATTTATTATCAAACAGATATTCTCTGTTTTTTTATGAAAAACCGCCAAAAAACAAGAAAATTGTGAAAAATATTTTAATTTCTATAGACTTTTATCTTATTTAATGGTATAATTAATTAGGTTATGGAAAAGCGATTGTTAATTATTTAACATTATCCTTTTTCATAGCGCAAAAAAATATATACAAAGCAACATTTTTGTTGCCCAAATAATTACAAGGGGGTAATTTTTGTTGAACGCACAACAGACGGTAGCCTTTAACGGCACCAAAGAGCAGGAAGCGAAATTGATGGAAGTCATCAACCGCTACAAAGACACACAAGGCGCTCTGATTCCCGTATTACACGAAGCTCAGGGCATCTACGGCTATCTGCCCGTTGAGGTGCAAGCCATCATCTCAAAAAACTTAAACGTAACTATGGCTGAAATTTACGGTGTTGTTACTTTCTACACTCAGTTCACCACCGAACCCAAGGGTAAGTATCACATCGGCGTTTGCCTCGGTACCGCTTGCTATGTAAAGGGTTCCGGCGCAATTTTAGAAAAAATCAGAGAAAAGCTGGGTATGCCTGAAGGCAGCAACAGCACTCCGGACGGTAAGTTCTCTATCGAAGCAACCCGTTGCATCGGTGCTTGCGGTCTGGCTCCGGTACTCACTGTTAACGACGAAGTTTACGGTAAATTAACCGTTGACGATGTTGACAAGATTTTAGCTAAATACAGCGAGTGAGTGTGAGTTATGCTTGAAATATCTCTCCACATTTTAGATGTGATTAACAATTCTGTCAAAGCCGGTGCATCCTTAATCGGTGTCACCGTTTGCGAGAATAAAAAGGACAATCTTTTGTCCGTTACCATCTCTGATGACGGTTGCGGTATGGACCCTGAGTTTTTAAAAACGGTAACGGATCCTTTCCGTACCACCCGCACCACCCGCAAGGTTGGTATGGGGCTTTCTCTGTTCAAGGCAGCGGCCGAAGCTACCGACGGCAGCTTCTCCATCGCCTCCGAAAAAGGAAAGGGAACCACAGTCTGTGCCACATTTACTTATGATCACATAGACCGTCAGCCTTTGGGAGATATGGCAGAAACCATTATTACTGTTCTTTCCGGCAACCCCAACATCGATTTTCTCTACCGTCATTCTGTTGACGAAAGAGAATTTGTACTGGATACCCGGGAAGTCAGACAGATTTTAGGTGATGTGGAATTATCCGGCCCGGAGATTATGCTCTGGCTCACAGAGTATATTACAGAAGGTCTTTCAGAAATTTCACAACCCGTTTAACCGAAATAAAACCCGCAATATCGGCCCATGATATTGACGAATTCGGTGTAAAAACTTCATTCTATGGGCAGAAAGGCTATGAAAATTATGAAAAGTTTAGCTGAACTCGAAGCCATAAAAAACAAAATGAAAAACCAGGTTGGTATGCGTAAAGAAGACGATGCTCATGCAACCCGTATCGTAGTTGGTATGGCTACCTGCGGTATCGCTGCCGGCGCTCGCCCCGTGCTCACCGCTTTGGTTGAAGAAGTTGCAAAACGTAACCTGGCTCACGTTACCGTTGCCCAAACCGGTTGCATCGGTATGTGTAAATTAGAACCCATCGTTGAGGTTATGGCTCCCGGCAAGGACAAAGTAACCTACGTTAAGATGGATGCTGAAAAAGCACTGAAGGTTATCAGCGAACACATCGTTAACGGTCGTGTTGTCACCGAATACACCATCGGCGCTACAGAAGAATAATAAGGAGGATAACAGAACATGGATTTTGCAAGATCAACCGTTCTGGTCTGCGGCGGTACAGGTTGTACCTCTTCCGGCAGCCAGAAGGTTATTAAAGAATTTGAGACCCAGATTGCAGCAAAAGGTCTCGAAAAAGAAGTTAAAATCGTTCAGACAGGTTGCTTCGGTCTGTGTGCTTTAGGCCCTGTTGTTATTGTATACCCCGAAGGTGCTTTCTACAGCATGGTTAAGCCTGAAGATGTTGAAGAAATCGTTTCCGAGCATCTCTTAAAGGGTCGTATCGTAACTCGCCTTCTGTATGATGAAACCGTTCAGGAAGATTCCATCAAATCCCTGAATGATACAAACTTCTACAAAAAGCAGATGCGTATCGCCCTGCGTAACTGCGGTGTTATCGACCCTGAAAATATTGATGAATACATCGCATTAGACGGTTACAAAGCTTTAGGTAAAGTGTTAACCGAAATGACACCGGATCAGGTTATTGACGTAATCAAAGATTCCGGCTTACGTGGCCGTGGTGGCGGTGGTTTCCCCACCGGTATCAAATGGATGTTGGCTGCTAAGTCCCCCAACGTAATCGGCAAATACGTTTGCTGTAACGCCGACGAAGGTGACCCGGGCGCATTCATGGACAGAAGCGTACTGGAAGGCGACCCTCATGCCGTTATCGAAGCAATGGCTATCGCTGCTTATGCTATCAATGCTGAACAGGGTTACATCTACATCCGTGCAGAATACCCCATCGCTGTTAAACGTTTACAAATTGCTATCGACCAGGCTCGTGAATACGGACTGCTCGGTAAAAATATTTTCGGTACAGACTTCTCCTTCGACTTAGGCATCCGCTTAGGTGCCGGCGCATTCGTTTGCGGTGAAGAAACTGCGCTGATGACCTCTATTGAAGGTATGCGTGGCGAACCCAGACCCCGTCCGCCGTTCCCGGCTGTTAAAGGTCTGTGGGAAAAACCCACCCTCTTAAACAACGTTGAAACCTATGCTAACATTCCTCAGATCATCTTAAACGGTGCTGAATGGTTCCAGGGCATCGGTACTGAAAAGAGCAAGGGTACTAAGGTATTCGCTCTTGGTGGTAAGATCAATAACACCGGTCTTGTGGAAGTTCCCATGGGTACTACTCTTCGCGAAATCGTTGAAGAAATCGGTGGTGGCATCCCCAATGGCAAGAAGTTCAAGGCAGCTCAGACCGGTGGTCCTTCCGGCGGTTGTATCCCTGCTTCTCTCTTAGATGTAGCCATTGACTACGACTCCTTAATCCAGATTGGTTCCATGATGGGTTCCGGTGGTTTAATCGTTATGGACGAAGACAACTGTATGGTTGACATTGCTAAGTTCTTCTTAGAGTTCACCGTTGACGAATCCTGTGGTAAATGTACACCTTGCCGTATCGGTACCAAACGCATGCTGGAAATCTTAGAAAAGATTACTCAGGGTAAAGGTACTTTAGAAGATCTGGACAGGCTGGAATCTTTGGCATACAGCATTAAAGAATCTGCTCTGTGCGGTCTGGGTCAGACAGCTCCCAACCCCGTTCTTTCTACTCTGCGTTACTTCAGAGATGAATATGAAGCTCACGTTGTTGACAAGAAATGTCCTGCAGGCGTATGTAAAGCCCTGGTTAGCTACTCCATCGTGGCTGACAAGTGTAAAGGCTGTAGCCTGTGTGCAAGACAGTGCCCGGCTAATGCAATTACCGGTGAAATCAAGAGTCCCTTCACCATCGATCAGGATAAATGTATTAAGTGCGGCGCTTGTATTGAAAAATGTAAATTCAATGCAATTATTGTTCAATAACGAAAGGAGGAAGTTTTAAAATGGAAATGGTTAATATTACAATTAATGGCCAGAGCCTTTCTGTTCCTCAGGATTACACCATCCTGCAGGCTGCACGTCAGGCCGGTATTGATATTCCCACACTTTGTTATTTAAAAGACATCAATGAAATCGGCGCATGCAGAATGTGTCTGGTTGAAGTTAAGGGCGCAAGAACTTTAGTAACTGCTTGCGTATACCCCGTTAACGAGGGCATGGAAGTGTTCACCAACACTGCCCGCGTTAGAAAAGCAAGAAAGGCAGTTTTAGAGCTGATGCTCTCCAACCACAACAGAAACTGCTTAACCTGCGTTAGAAACCGTAACTGCGAACTGCAGAAATTATCCGAAGAACTGAACGTGACTGAAATCCCCTACGAAGGTGAATATACTCCTTCTACCATTGATGATTTCTCTCCTTCTATTGTTCGTGATAACAGCAAATGTATCCTCTGCCGTCGCTGCGTAGCTGTTTGTAAGAAAATCCAGACAGTTGGCGTTATCGATGCAACCGAAAGAGGTTTCAAAACCAAAATCGGCAGCTCCTTCGATAAATCCTTAAACGAAACCGATTGCGCTATGTGCGGTCAGTGTATTGCAATTTGTCCCGTTGGCGCTCTCCATGAAAAAGACGGCTTAGAACCCGTTTGGAACGCACTGGCTGACGAAACTAAGCACGTTGTTGTACAGACTGCTCCTGCTGTTCGTGCAGCTTTAGGCGAAGAATTCGGTCTCCCCATTGGCACACCGGTTACCGGCAAAATGGCTGCTGCATTAAAGATGCTGGGCTTTGACAAGGTATTTGATACCGACTTTGCTGCTGACCTGACCATTATGGAAGAAGGCACTGAGCTCATTAACCGCATTAAAGAAGGCGGCAAACTGCCCTTGATCACTTCTTGTAGCCCCGGTTGGGTTAAGTTCTGCGAACACAACTTCCCCGATTTCTTAGATAATCTCTCCACCGCTAAATCTCCTCACGAGATGTATGGTGCAGTGCTGAAATCTTACTATGCTGAAAAAGCAGGCATCGACCCGAAAGACATTTATGTTGTTTCTGTAATGCCCTGTACTGCTAAGAAGTTCGAAG
>SVJT01000034.1 GCA_015068865.1 Oscillospiraceae bacterium
CTATAAAAGCCGCAAAACTTAAATTTAAACGCTAACACTGAATTAGCTGCTGCCTAATTAATGGCAGCTGTCCTACCCTGAAGGACTGCGGTCGGGGATAGGGCATCATTTCGCAGTGAACATGCGCCGGCAAAGCTTTGAGCCGGCCAGGTATTATGAAGCTACCGAAGCGGTCAGCTTGCTTGTGAGCTTACCGTCGGGGGAATCCTGATCACAAGCTGCACTCGGAGAGCCTGGGTTGGCAGTGTTTTCGGACAGGAGTTCGATTCTCCTCGTCTCCACCACATCGCAGCAAACTGCGCTGCAAGAAAAAAGACCACTTTAATTAGTGGTCTTTTTTCATATGCTTCGTTGCTGCTCCTTCTCCCCCAAAAAGCTTGTGACCTTTTCGGGGACCCCGGAAGTCCTGACGGAGAAAGGTTCGGATATCAAAGCGTTTACTCCACCAATAGCCTGAAAGACCGCTATTTAGCGGTCTTTCTTTTTTTCCCACACGATTTATACACGATTTCTAACTTTCGAAAATGCTCTCTTACCCTTGAATCGCATCTTATTTTGTGATATAGTATTAAAGCAACCTATTGCAATGATTATCCTTCTCGGTGGTGCTCTATGAAACAGACTATTCAACTTTCTGACCATTTTGGATATGGGCGGCTGTTCCGTTTCACAATGCCTTCTATCCTTATGATGATTTTTACATCCATTTACGGTGTGGTAGACGGACTGTTTGTCTCCAACTTCGTTGGCAAAACTCCCTTTACTGCCGTTAATTTTGTTACGCCCTTTTTAATGGTGGTGGGCGCTCTTGGGTTTATGTTCGGCACCGGCGGCAGTGCCTTGGTTGCCAAAACTATGGGAGAAGGCAAAGACGAAAAGGCTCAGCGAATTTTTTCTCTGCTGGTGTATGCCACCTTCTTAAGTGGCATCATCATTGCCATTCTCAGCATTCTGTTCATCCGCCCCATTACCGCATTTTTAGGTGCCGAGGGTGAGTTACTGGAGCAATGTGTACTCTATGGCAGAATTATTCTGATTGCACTCCCCTTTTTAATGCTGCAGTTTGCATTTTCCAGCCTTTTAGTCACGGCAGAAAAGCCGAAAATGGGACTTTATGTCACCGTGATTGCCGGCGTGCTCAATATGATTGGAGATGCTCTCTTTATTGTTGTATTTAACTGGGGACTTGTAGGCGCGGCTTTAGCCACAGCACTGGGGCAGATTGTGGGCGGCATTGTTCCTTTCATTTATTTTGCATGCAAAAACACAAGTCGTTTGCGACTCTGCAAAACCGGTTGGGACGGCAAATCAATGTTGAGAATCTGCACAAACGGTTCTTCTGAGCTGATGAGCAACATTTCTATGTCCTTAGTCTGTATGCTCTATAATGCTCAGTTGATGAAGTTTGCCGGCGAAGACGGCATTGCGGCTTATGGTACCATTATGTATATAAACTTTATCTTTCTCTCCATTTTCATTGGTTATGCAACGGGTGTTGCGCCTGTTATCAGCTACCACTACGGTGCCGGAAATGAAAATGAACTCAAGAGCCTGTTGAAAAAAAGTTCTGTCATTGTTCTTTCGTCCGCCGTGGCAATGTTTGTCATTTCTGAAGTACTGGCTATGCCCTTATCGGATATTTTTGTGGGTTACGACGAAGGCCTTTTCAATATGACGGTTCACGCATTTGTGATTCACGCCTTTTCCTTTTTCTTTGCCGGCATCGCCATCTTTGGTTCCGCTTTCTTCACAGCTCTGAATGACGGACCAATTTCAGCGCTTATATCCTTTCTCAGAACCCTTTTGTTCCAAACGGCCGCTGTGATGATAATGCCACTAATATGGAAACTGGACGGTATTTGGTTCTCGACAGTTGTAGCCGAATTTTTAGCTGTAATTGTCACCTTTGTTTTCCTTATTGCCAAGCATAAGAAATACAGATATTGGTAAGATATTAAATTAAAAACGGTGTGGTTTTACAAAAGTAAAACCACACCGTTTTTTAATTTTCTACCGGCGAATCATCCAGCTTTGAATACATAAACCTCTGACTTTTATACAGTCCGAAGTGACCGGACATCATATAGCTGATGCCACAGGTAATGGCAAAGAACAGAATACCTTCTGCCCCAAAGACCTCAACAGACAACAGAAGTGATGCCAAAGGACAGTTCACCGCACCACAAAACAGTGCCACAAAGCCGATAGCCGCCGCAAATCCTGCATCTAAGCCAAGCAGCGAACCGACCACGCATCCAAAGGTGGAACCAACAAAAAACGCCGGTACAATTTCTCCGCCTTTAAATCCTGCCGTTATGGTAATGGCTGTGAAGATAATTTTCAGAAGAAACGCCTCAGGCTTTGCCTCTCCACCCAGCGCACAGGTGATGATATCCATCCCGGCACCGTTATAGTCACGGGTTTGCAAAACCAATGCCAATAAAATAATCAAAACACTACCAACCAATGTCCGTACATATTGATTTTTAATCAGTTTACCCCCATAATGTTCACACTGTTTGATTGCTGTACAAAACAGGATGCTCACGATTGCACAAAGAACCGCTAACAATGCTACTTGTGCAAGTCCTGTTACAGTCACAGACTGTACTGCCACATTAAACCGTACCGGTGGAATCTCCAGCCACCCGGAGATTAAAAAAGCCGTAACAGAAGCAATCACGCAGGGAAGCAACCCGGCATAGTGCAACGCACCAACATTGACCACCTCTAAGGCAAACACCGCTGCCGTCATCGGTGTCCCGAACAAAGCCGCAAACACGCTACTCATACCTGCCATGACGATGATGTGCCGGTCATTTTTCTTTAAGTTGAAAACTTTTCCCACATTGTAGCCAATACCGCCGCCCAACTGCAGAGCTGCCCCTTCACGACCAGCTGAACCACCCAGCAAATGTGTAATGACGGTACTCACGAAAATCAAGGGCACCATAACAAGAGGAACTTTCTCGTCACTCCGCACCGCCTCCAGCACCCGATTGGTATCAATGCGACCTTTATAGCAAAACAAATGATAAAGAGCCGTAATCATCAATCCGCCCAAAGGCAAAAGAAACAAAATCCAATCAGACTTTGTCCGCAGTTCCGTCACCCAATCCACACTGATGTGAAAGGCGCTGCCAATAAAGCCACCTAAAACACCTACAGCAGTCGCAAGAATCAGCCATTTTAAAAGTGTTTTGACATAATTCGCCGAAATTTTACAATTATTTTTTAAATATGTAATCATATTTCCCCCAAAAAAGAGATGTAAAATAATCTTTACATCTCTTTTTATATGTTATTCTTCTGATGTTTCCTTTGCCTGCTTCAGCTTATGATGCCGACGCATTTTCACATGCTCCGGCATCGGCTGAATGTCACCGGCCAGTGTTAGAGCATGTCTTGTCAGCACGGGTCCGAACAATTCATACAGTAAAACAGCAAACAAAGTAATATTTCGAATCAGTTCACCCTGTCCGGGCAGTTCAGCCGCAGCAATGGTGCACATACCAAGGGCAACACCAGCCTGAGGCAACAATGTAATGCCTAAATACTTGCAGATAGACGATGTGCATTTTGTCATCTTGGCGCTGGCATATGAACCAAAATACTTACCCAGAGAACGGAAGATGATATACACAATACCAATGACAACGATAGCCCAGTCGCCAAATACCTTCAATTCTAATTCTGCCCCGCTGATAACAAAGAACAGAGCAAACAGAGGTGAGGTCCATTTGTCTGTTTTCTCCATTACATCGTGAGATAATGGGCAGGCATTGCAGAAAATTGTGCCCAACATCATACATACCAGTAAGGAAGAAAAGGCAATATGTACAGAACCAACTTCAAATTTCAGCATAGAAAGCGCTACTGTCATAAATACAAAGGCAATGGACATATTCAGCCGATTGGTGTTGGAATTGAACAACTTTTCCAGTTGTGTTAAAATAAAGCCCATTACAGCACCCAAAGCAAGAGATGCCACAATTTCAATCAAAGGATTCACAATAATGGAAACCATATCAATGGCTGCTGATGCACCAATGGTTTTTGCAATACCGAAGGACACCGCAAACACAATCAGACCAACCGCATCATCCAAAGCAACGATGGGCAGTAACAAATCTGTTAAAGGTCCCTTTGCCTTATACTGACGAACCACCATTAAGGTTGCTGCCGGTGCTGTTGCTGTGGCGATAGCACCCAACGTGAGCACCTGCGGCAGGCTTAATTTATCCGGCATAATTTTGTGAATCACAAACAAAGCAACATCCACAAAAACGGTGGCTACAATTGCCTGAAAAATACCGATGACAAAGGCCTGCTTGCCAATTTTCTTTAAATCCTCCAAACGGAATTCGTTACCGATGGAAAAAGCAATGAAACCAAGTGCCACATCAGAAATCAGTTTCAAAGCATGTACCGATTCCATGCTATCAAAGCCAAGACCATGGATGCCTAATTGACCCAGGCAGTAAGGGCCAATCAGCACGCCGGCAATGAGATACGCCGTAACTGATGGCAATTTTAGCGGTTTAAATAAACGGGTCATTAACAGACCGCCTAATAAAGCAACGGAAACAGATAATAGTGTACTCATAATACATCCCCTCGAAAATATCTCATAAAATGATATGCTTTTTCTTTGTTTTTTGACACAAAACAAACGAACAGCACTCATTATATCACAAATAATGACCAAAGACAACTTTAGGATTAACCAAAATTTTTAAATATTGCAGTTTTATTTTGTGTATTATTGAGCATAATTAAAGGTAATCAAACCCATTAAAAATACAACAATAATAATCACCGGCAACACAATTTTATAGTGCCATTTCATCCATTTATGGATTTTTAGTCCCTTACCCTGATTGGCTTCCTCCACAAATTTGTTCCAGCCAAAGCCATTCTTGGAAACACAAAACAGAATATACACTAGAGCCCCCAAAGGAAGCAAGATGTTTGAAACCAAAAAGTCTTCCAAATTCAGAACCGTTGTATCCCCACCAAAGGGTTTAAAACCGCCAAGCAGATTAAAGCCCAGGGCACAGGGAAGGGAAAGGGCAAACATCACAACACAGTTAATGATGCAGGACTTTCTGCGACTGATATTAAAAATCTCCATACTGCAAGAAATCAGGTTTTCAAACACAGCAAACACCGTAGACATAGCTGCAAAGGTCATGAACACAAAGAACAAAGAGCCCCAGACTCTTCCAAAGGGCATATTGTTAAAAATATTCGGCAAAACAACAAACAACAGTTTCGGACCGGCATCCGCTTTTACGCCAAAAGCTGAACACGCCGGAAAAATAATAACACCGGACATAAGTGCCACAAAGGTATCTAAAAGCGATACTGTGACCGACTCACCCAGAATAGACCGTTCCCGACCGATATAACTACCGAAAATTGCCATAGAGCCAATTCCGATGCTTAATGTAAAGAAGGCCTGGTTCATTGCCGCCAGTACTACGTTGATTATACCGCGTTCCTGAAGTTTGCCAAGGTCCGGCTTTAAATAAAACATCAACCCTTCTTGACCTCCGGGCAAAGAAGCACTATTCACTGCCAGCACCACCATAATAATCAGCAAAGCCGACATCATAATCTTTGAAACTCTTTCCAAACCGTTCTGAACACCAAAGCCACAAACGAGAAAGCCGAGAACAACAGCAATCCCCATATATAAAACCATCGTGACCGGGTCAGCACAAACAGTGTCAAACACCCCTTCTACTTCAACGGGGTTAAGGCCTTCAAACCGACCACCTGCCGTTAAAACCAGATAGTGAATCATCCAGCCGGATACCACCGTATAAAACATCATTAAAAGGTAGTTGGCAGCCACCGCTGCATAACCGTGAATATGCCACTTCTGCCCCGGTTTTTCCAAAGCCTGATAGAGCTTTGCCGGACTTTTTTTAGCTGCTCTGCCTAAGGTAAATTCTACCGAAAGAGCCGGCACACCCAAAATAAGTAAAAACAACAAATAAATCAGCACAAAAATACCGCCGCCATTCTGACCCACCATATACGGAAACTTCCACACATTACCAATACCAATGGCACAACCGGCGCTGATTAAAATAAAGCCTAAACGACTCGATAGCTTTTCTCTTTCCATAATTCCATTCTCCTTATCATATTAAAAACAACGAAATTTATTGTATCACAAAAATAATTGTTTGTAAATAAAAAGAGAATATTCTTTTATTTTGCAGACAGAAAAAGGATGTGCCCATAAAGGCACATCCTTTGTAATTTGCTTTGGATTAATAACCAACTTTTTCCCAGCATTCGAAGGGAGCAGCCAGTTCTTCGCTGATATAAACCTGAGTTTTCTTGGTCTGCAGCATAGAGCTGGGGAGGTACGGTGTGATGGGACCGTGTGTACACAGACGGCTGGTCATTCTCTGCCAAGAAGAGAATGTACCACAGGTTGCCAGTGCATGAACTTCAATTCTTTCCTTTGCACGCATTACATCTAAGGGACCGATGGTTGCAGCGCAAGGCGGAACGTTAGCAATATCACCGGACTGACCGAAGGTACCGTTTAAGGAGTTCTGCATAATGGTCATAGGATGCAGTTTAACGATCTGTGCAGGCTGGTTGAGCCATTCTTCAATGTCACCGCTGCCGATGAATTCAGGAATAGGATCAACGAATGCCATATGACCTGCCCAACCCGGAGAGGTAGAAGCGATGTCAGCACCGGTGCCTTCTGTAATATCATCAATAATCTTGGAGTAATCCTTGATATTTGCATTGGTGGGGAAATGAACATTTTCCATAGGCATACGGAGCTTTTCATCAATCTGCATATAGAGATATTTAATCATAGAATGTGCAAAACCTGCTTCGTATGTAATGGGAGCGATGTTGCCTGCTTCATCAGCCCATTCATCTTCTGCAACCAGGTGAACCTTGGAGCAGTCGATGCCAAAGTAGTTGATGAGCTGCGCCAGAGGAATGTAAGTATCGGGTTCGGGGTTACCCAGAATCATAGTGAAGCTCTTACCTGCTTCAGAAGCAGCTCTTAAGCGTTCAAACAGAGTTGCGATGAGAACGGGATGGGGGTTCATCATAACTTTTACGTTAAATTCGGGATGCCACCAGGGTTCTCTCTTTTCCAGGTCCTTACCGCTGAGGCTGCGAACATATTCGCAAACCTTCTTGTCCTTGAAAGGAACAAATTCATGAGGCTGGAAATCAAATTTTGTTGCCGGATCGGTAATAAAATTGCTCATTGTTTTTTCTCCTTTTATCTTTTTAATTATTTTTTAATTTATCTGCTCGCCACCCAAAATGACGCGTTTCACGTCAAACTGGTGATCGACAAATACTAAATCAGCACGTTTTCCCTTGGCGATATCGCCTCTATCGGTAAGGGACAGCATCTTCGCAGGATTAGTGGATGCATAACGGAATACATCGCAGACAGAACCGCCTGTATGAATCATCATATTATGACAGGCAATGTCTAAGGTGAGCTTGGAGCCTGCAATGTCGCCACCCCAGTCAAAGTTGATGTCAAAGGCATCTTCAAGACCCGGGATCGGCGGACCGTCTGCCACAAAAGAGTCAGCAATCAGAATAATCTTATCCTGACCTTTGATTTTCTTGATCAGACGAATCATATAAGGATGTACATGAACACCCTTGGAATCGCAGATGATTTCTGCATAAATATCATTATTATAGTTTACGGTTTCATCCACGCAAACACCACGGACTTCGGGATAATTCTCCAAAGTGCCCGTCGCATTGGTATGGTGGGTACCCAATTTTAAGCCATAAGGCATTAAAGCTTCAATCTGTTCCGGTGTTGCTTCGGAATGAGCCACAGAGAACACGATTTCGGGAATTTCTTTTTTCACATACTTAACAAAATCTAAAATACCTTCCCGCTCCGGTGCCACACACCAAACCTTGGCAAAGCCTTTGGCCGCCTCAACGATTTCAGCATAATCCTTTTCAACGATGGCATCCTTCCAAACGTTCTTTTCCTTGTCACAGCCAAAATCGGGGTTTAAGTAAGGACCTTCCATATATACGCCGAAAATGTTCTTACATTTTCCGGCGGCAATGGCATCCTTATACTTTTTAATTGCCTCTAAATGCTCCTCTTTGTTCATGCTGTAAAACAGTGCAGGCAGAACAGAGGTTACACCGTGCTTCAACACAGTTTCGGAGCATTTGATGGGGTCTTCGTGAAAATAGGTATCCCCATCTGCATGGGTGTGAATATCAATTAAGCCGGGACCGACATAGAGGCCTTCTGCATCAATCACTTCGCAACCGGCAGGAACAGACAGTTTTTTCGCCGGACCAAAGTCAACAATTTTTTCGTCTTCCATCAAGAGCACTGCATCAGGGATGTAATGATCCTTCATAACCAAAACGGCATTGATAATAGCTGTCATCTTATCTGCCTCCCAGTTCCTTCAGCATAGCCTGACTGCCTTCAATTAAAAGCTCAGCCACGCCGGCTTTAAAGCGGGAGCTACCAGCTTCGTAGCCGCCTTCGTCATAGGCTTCCTGCATGGGGTAATAACCTTCAGAACCGTTGGTTAAGCAAACAGGCATAATCATATCAAAGCCTTCAGTTTCTTTAATGCCTCTGCCTACGCCGGTAAAGGGTTCACCGGGGATGCCCACAAAACCTAAAGGACCAATGGTAATACCTGACAGATACAGTTCAAAGAAATCAGGACCGTTTTCCAATGCAACCATACGGGCAGCCTTTGCCACCATAGTCGTAAGCATCATACCCTGATAAGGCAACTCGCTGTCTTTGCCTGCCAGATGCAGGTCATTAATACGATGCGCTTCCGGCAGTTCTTCAGCCGTAGCACGGTTAGAAGGAATCTTAACGACTTTCTCTGTAAATTTAATAGAATCAACATCCACATATTGAACCTTGTCATAAACCTGCAGCACGCCGCCGGCAACAACATGACCGATGTGGCGGGCATGAGCATAGCCACGGGCAACATCGTCAAAATCGTTGAACATATCGTTCATTTCGCCACCCTTGGGGAACACGTTAACGTGGTTAACATCGCCCTGAGCACCATTAAAGAAGATACATTTTGTGTTATCAATTACTTTTTCAACTGTTCTACGCAGGAAGTTGGGCCAGTCACCGGAAATTTTGTTGCCGCCTACAACGTCGGGATGGTTACCAAAGTTAACCATTACGATATCCTCTGCTCCTTCGCGGTTAAAGCGAACAACGTTAACTCTTTCATCCACATCGCCAATCGGTGCTAAAATGTTGGGGTTATTAACACCGGGGTTGGTCTGCACACTGCCATCCTTCATGCGGAAACGGCGAACAAATGCAACACGTGGAGCCTGACCGATGCCCCAACCCATCACAGCAGGTTTTAAGTCAGCTAGCGCAAACTGAGCCACATCCATAGCACGCTTGGTGACAAATTCTATGTATTCTAATTCTAAGGGATCTGTGCTGTCCGGTCTCATGCAAGGGCCTGTGTGGGTGTGAGTTGCAGAAATGGTAATAGCCTCAACGGGAAGCTTGACTGCTTCTGCCACACGGGCACGGATTTTATCCATAATCACTTTTTTCACGCCGCAGTGGTCAATGGTCATCATAACCACTTTGGTATCGCCGCAAGCTAAAGCCAGCGCATTTAATTCCAGATCATCCAAAACAGCTTCGGCTCTTCTCACCTTATAGTATCCGGCAATTTCAATACCCATCATCGGGGTAATGTTTACACGACCAAAACCAGCTTGTAAATTGTTCATAGCTCATTTGCTCCTTTATATAAAAAATTCCATAATATTCTTAATTTATATTATAACATCAAACAAAACAAAATTCAATACGTTTCTAACTTTTATTTATTTTTTCTTCCAACCATAAATAAATGAAGAAAAACCTCACCAAAAGGCGAGGTTTTTCTTCATAAACACTATTTATTTGTGTTCCGTAATATTGTAACATTCTTTCCGAATTAATGTCCCATTTCTCTGGATAACTCAATAAGAGAGTCTTCAATTTTCTGTCCTGCATGGTAATCATAAAATCCCTGCTTCATTTCATAACCCTTCAGCACATATCCCTGTTTAGTGGCCACATAACAAATGCCACCATTGGTCAGTTCAACACAAATGGTTTTTGCACCCAGTTGCTTCTTCATGTCTAACTGATATTCGCAGAACAACTCGGCAGGATGGGTTAAAAAGATGACATCGCCCAGCTTTACAGCGCCAATGGGCACATCCTCATAGGGTGCCACTTCCCACTTTTTCAGCAAATTCCGTACCTTATTGGCATAGCCCTTGTCGGCTACATCCAAAGCATCAAATGCCGGGCGGTCAGTTTCCAGCAGTTCAAACACTTCGTCGCTCCTCTTTAAATCTTCTTCTGAGACTTCTCTTAAATTCAGACGGGTGGTTGTGGTTTTTACATGAATATCCGTTACATCACTTGTTTCACGGGTTAAGGCAATCATCCGCATAACATCGGCAGCAATAATGGTCCCTACACGTTCAGCACCGTCAATACCGTGACCCCAGGTGGCATCGTGCTCGTGGTCACGAGGGGTCAGGTTGCCGCAGCAACCCTGCAGGAATACGATGGGCACATCAGCACCATAGTTATTTTGCAGCACACGGCGCAGAACACCGGGATAATCGCCTGATGTATATTTCATAGCATATAATTCCGAAGGATGTGAGGAATAATTCACAATAATCCCAACCGGTTTTCCTTCCTTCATAAACCAAACCGCCTGAAGTTCTGTATCTTCCGGACCTTCCTTCATCAATCTGCCGGGATATTCGGGACCGCCAGGCTCCATCATACTTTCGCCGGTGTCCATTAAATAACGGCGATTGTGCACACATTTGTCCTCATCGCATCTTGCATAAGACATGGTGGCTTCTGTCAGATTGTTCCAGGCCTGAACGCAAGCCTCAGCCGCCTTATCCCCCAGTTTTTCAAAGTAAGACAAATCACCCGTGGGGAAGTACGGCGAAATGCTGGGACGCGCCGTGGGGCCTGTATGGTTATGAGTGGCAGAAACCAGAACCCGCTCTTTGGGAATGCCGATTTCCTTTTCCACCTTTTCCCGGACATAATCAGCATCACATTCCATAAATCTTGCCACATCACAGGAAACCCAGACAAAGCTGTTATCCCCTGCCTTAACTGCCCAGGCAGAACAGAATAACGGAGTGTGGAATTCTGTTTCTGAGCGCATATAATTGACAAATGTACCGCCCATACGGTAATCAAAAGCATCATCAAAACGAACTTGTGAAAAACCAACTAACATAAAAAACATCCTTTCTCGTTTTTTCTCAGTGTAACATAAAAAATTTGCAATTTAAATTGCAAAATGTATCTTATTTTTGTTATAATGTAATCATCATATTTTTCAAAAAAGGATTTTTTGCAACTATGATTAAACATTTTTTTCTGAACGGAAATAGTAAAAACGAGATTTCTCCTGCAGTTTGCGGCATAAATCAATGCCAGAGCGGCGATGTTTTTCCACGTCACTATATCCAGAGACACGTTTTGCATTATGTAACCAAAGGAAGCGGAAAATATTTGCTCAACGATGAAGAATATCAGATTAAAAAAGGGGATATTTTCGTTTCTCATAAGGGTGATTTTACCAGTTATATTTCCGACGAGAAGCAGCCTCTCACTTACATCTGGGTGAGCTTTGATTGTGCCGAACCCTTTGCAAAGCTCCTTTCTCAAAAGGTTTTTTCTGCATTTTGGGCAGCACCTTTATTCAACAAAATGTATGACTGCAGAAATTCTTTTACCCCCGAATGGGTTATGTGCGCCACCTTATACGATTTTTTCACCGAGCTGGCCACACACCAGAGCGACACAACCATTTTCGAAGAAGATTATGTCACCCGTGCCTGTCACTATATTGAGTCAAGCTACGCAGAACAAATCAAAATAGAAGAAATCGCCGCAACCTTAGGCATAAGCAGAAATCAATTTTTCAAAGTATTCAAACAAAAAACCGGCATATCACCTCAGGAATACTTAATCTCTTATCGGCTCAAAAAAGCTACTGAACTTTTACAAAAGAAACAATATCCCCAAAAAGAAATTGCATCACGGATTGGCTACACCGATGTGTATACCTTTTCAAGGATGTTCAAGAAAAAATACGGACTGTCCCCCGGCAAATACAGTAAGCAAAATTAAATGGAGGGTTGCATAAGCAACCCTCCATTTAATTTTTTAGTTTAATTAAAATAGTCCAAAATCAATTCCGCTGTAATTTTAAGACCAATGGGAATACTCTTAATCAGCACTTTTTCTTCTCTCGTGTGTGCCCCGCTGCCTTCATATGTGCCGACACAAATGGAAGGCACACCTAAAGACATAGGCATATTAGCATCTGTTGAACCGGAATCCCGCGAACATTCATAGCCTGAGTGCTTCTGTTGAATAGCTATAGCTTTTTGTGCCATTTTTTCATGCACATCCCAATCCACTTCACCGGAACAGGGACGAATGCCCAGGACCTCAACGGTTACCTCCACACCCATGGCACGAATTTTTTCTACTTCTTTTTCAAAAGAAGCCTTCATAAACTCTAAGTTTGCCGCCAAATCAGAACGGTATTCATACAGCATCGTTGCTTCCTGGGCAATGGTGTTGACAGAAGTACCGCCTGAGATACCACCTACATTGAAAGTGGTTTTGTTGTTCGGTGTATCGGGCAGTTTCTGATTATATAAACCGCAAACCAGTTGAGAAAGATAATGAATGGCATTTTTATTGCCAAACGCATTATAAGAATGACCGCCTTCGGTTGTGACCTTCACCTGATAACGGTGAGAGCCCACGCAAACATCCACAATATGCTTATAGCCACCGTCAAAGGTGTAAACTTCTTTGATTCTGCCGGTAAAATCCTGCATAATCTGACGGATTCCTTTTAAATTGCCTAACCCTTCCTCGCAGGCATTCGCCACAAATAAAATACCGCGATTGGGTTTAATGTCATTTTTGATGATGTATTTAATCACCATCAGCATCATTGTCAGGCAAACGGTGTCATCTCCCACACCAGGAGAATAAAAATATTCATCATCTTTCGCAAAGGGCAACGGCTCTGTATCAGGGAACACCACATCAGTGTGAGCCATAAATACCACAATATCATCTCTGTTTTCACAGTTCACAGGATAAATCACATTTAAAGCCGAGTCAATATAAACGCCCTCTGCACCCTGCTCTTCCAGCCACTTTTTACAGAATTCTGCACGTTTCTCCTCGTGATGGGAGGGCGCCGGAATACGACAGATTGTCTCTAAAAGAGTGTGCGTTTCTTCAATCGAATCCTCTAAATACTGCAATATGTCTTTTGATAATTCCATACTATCTTCCCCTTTATGATAATTGCTTCATCCATTGAATCAGCAGTTCGCTCCACTGTGCAACATGGGGATTTATGCGGGGCTCTGCATTGGCAAGTCCCAAACCATGGGGTCCTTCCGGGAACACGTGAAGTTCTGTCGGCACTTTATGGCGATACAGAGCCTCTGTATAAGAAAGGCTGTTTAAAACCGACACCCCGCCGTCGTTAAAGGTGTGCCAGATAAACGCCGGTGGTGTATGTTCCGTTACCATGCCATCCAGATTAAACTGTTCTGCCAGTTTTTCATAATCTTCTCCCAGCAAATTTTTGCCGGAGCCTGTATGACCAAAATCTGGTGTCACCCGAATAACGGGATAACACAAAATCTGGGCATTGGGTAAATAATCTTCCTCGTCTATGATATCAAAAGGTTCTCCGGGGAGCTCTTCTTTATAGTTTGAAACCAAAGCCGCCAGATGGCCACCGGCAGAAGAGCCCATCACCGCAATTTTATCTTTTCGAATGCCAAATTCCTCAGCACGGTTACGCACAAAGCGTATGCCTCGTCTTGCATCGGAAAGCTCAGCCGGAAAGCGGTTGGGACTCACCCGATAATCCACCACAAAAGCCGCAATACCGTTGGCATTTAAAAATTCAGCATAACCTTTGCCCTCGTGCTCGGCACGATGACTATACCCACCGCCAGGGAAAATAACCACAGACCAATCCGAAATTTTTTCTTCCGGTTTATAATAAGAAATCATTGGATTTTCCGGTTCACATTCAAAATCCCACAAGTGATAAACACCAGCTAACATACAATCACCTTCCAGCAAATTATTCCTAGTCATTGTATCACAGTTTACCTAAAATAGCAATTCTTTTGCCAAAATAATTTAATTTTCCTATAGGAATTTTCCAGGTTTTGTGATACAATAAAAAAAAGACAAAAAAAGGAGCATGATTATGATTACAAAAAGAGAAATTGAATATGAAGGTTTCGGCAAATGCTTAGAACTTACCAACGGAACAATCCGTTTGGCGGTTACGCTGGATTTTGGTCCCCGAATCATCCATTTTTCCTTTATTGACGGGGAAAATGTGATGTTCACCGATCCGGAACGGAATTTCAAAAATGCCAATGATAAAGTTCAGGAAAAATTCGGTGGCACCTGGTACACCTATGGCGGTCACCGTTTATGGGCAAGCCCCGAGGGTAACCCCAAAAGTTATTACCCCGATAACGAGCCTGTCAGCTATATTTTAACCGATAACGGTGTTATTGTTACACCGCCGGAGCAGAAGTGGAACCTGCATCAGCATCAGATGGAAATTGCTATGGCAGATGACGGTCCCTCTGTTTCCGTAACCCATCGCATCACCAACAAGGGCGCCTGGGATATTACGCTGGCTCCCTGGTCTATTACCGTGCTGGCACCCGGTGGCGTGGAAATTATTCCCCAGCCCACCAAAAACACCGGTCTTCTGCCCAACCGTTGGCTGGGACTGTGGCCTTATGCCAAAATGACAGATCCCCGCGTGACCTGGGGCGACCGTTATATTTTCTTAAAACAGGATGCCAACATCCGCGATAAGTTTAAACTGGGCATCAGCAGCGAACACGGTTACAGCCTGTACTTTAACCACGGTGAAGTGTTCGTGAAGCAGTTTGACTCTGTTGAAGGTGCCACCTACCCCGATGGCGGCATGAATTTTGAAACCTACGTCAATCGTCTGTTCTTGGAGATGGAATCTCTGGGCGTTTTACAGACCTTAGCACCGGAAGAAACTGCCCAGCACATTGAGCGTTGGTCATTATACAAAGAAGATATGCCTGAGCTTTCAGAAGAAGCCATTGACAAGGTGGTTGAAAAATATGTCCGCTAAGCGTTTGATTGTAGCCACGGGCAATGCCGGTAAATTAAGAGAAATCAAAGCGATTCTAACGGATTACGAAGTGCTTGGTGCCAAAGAAGCCGGCTTTATCAGCGACCCTGAGGAAAACGGCAGTACCTTCAGGGAAAATGCTGCTATTAAAGCCCGCGCCTTATATGAACT
>SVJT01000035.1 GCA_015068865.1 Oscillospiraceae bacterium
TCAAAAAGTGGAGGGCGGTTTCAAACGCTATTTGAATTTGATGCGAGTAGAAAAGGTGAAGGAACTTTTGACAAATACCGAGAAGAGTATTTATGAAATTATGCAGGACGCAGGTTTTACTGATCAAGGCACATTTAACCGTGTTTTCAAGCAAAACACAAATTGTACACCAAGAGAATACAGAGCAAAATCTAAAGAAAAAGAATAAGAGTGACTGTTTGCTAAACAATCACTCTTGTGTCCTTTAGAGTACGCCGCATAGCAGCTTCTTTTTTATTGCATTTTAATGTTTTGTTTTTCAAAAATCTGAATCAATACCAGTCCCAATATCATGCCGGCAATTCCTTGCGCAGCATTAGGCAGAATATTGACTGTCGATGGAATAAAGCCGTATAAAAATCCTTCAAAAACATAATATCCTAACACCATTAGCAGTTCTGCTGACAAACAGCTTACAATTCTGCCCGGTATGTCACCGATTTTATTGCTCAACCGCCGGAAGACAAACCCGGCAACAACGGCCATCGAGCCTTTAATCAGAAACGTCACCGGGGCATACAGCAGATAACCCGAAAGCACATCGGCCAAAGCGGAGCCAACAGCAGCCGCTAAAAAACCGTAACCGGGAGAAAGTAGCCATCCGGTAAGTAAAACAATCCCATCTCCTAAATTCAAATATCCCTGTAAAGACGCTCTTTAATGACCATCGTAGCAACACAAACCAAAGAGGCAAGTATCGCCGTAAAAATAATGTTTCTAATCTATAAATTCATATCAATCTTGTTTCTCTTTCAATTCTAACTGCACAAGCAAGTCCATAGCTTCCTTCGTTTTTTCATTCGGGAAAAAGCGGTTCTCTTTCAAATATGTCAACGAGCGTTCCCTGTCCTTTTTCATAAAAATCAGTCTGCACCATCGTTTCACATGGTAAAAAGGCAAAAGCCATTTTTTCTTTTTCAAAATCGGATAATATGAATTCATTACACTGGTTTTTAAGAAAATTTTTGACATAGCATTTCTAAATTTAGTCTTGTTTTCTGCTTCTTCCACCGCTATGGCATTCCTCTGGCTACCGTAAACACCACCACGGAAAATAAATGCTTCCATCATTTTTGCAACATCAGACATCTTGCCGTTGTTCCACCAAGCTGCCACTAATTCCTGCGTTTTTCTTTCAAAAACAAAAATGCCGCCATCTTGTAACAGTTTATCTAATTTTTCTGTATCAAAATCCCAATTTTGACGCATTAACAAACCATCAATAAGCGAACGGATTCCGCAACCGCCATGGATAAAATGCTTAACCATGTGGGCAATATGATAGAAATAAAATATTTCATTTTCTAATTGATATGCATATGTATATCCTTCAACCGGTCGGGCATATTCCCATACACGTTTCAGTACATCACTGACATTACCGATATTGCTGTCTTCCTCAATTAAATCATAATGTAACTCCACACGCATATTTCCCTCTGTAAAAAAAGAAACATCATGAGAATAATACTTATCAAGTGAATAGCCACACGCCAATACCAGTTTTATTGCCTCATCAAGTTGCTCCGGTTTCACCAGGATATCTATGTCACAGCAGGTTCTGAGCCACGGTTCGCGGTATAACTGTCGCAAAACAGAACCTTTAAGAGGCATATAACAAATTTTGTTTTCCTCAAAAAGCTTACAAACTCGTTCCAGTTCCATTGCCTGCTGATGATATTGATACACAGAAACCATCAGATTTTCCTCATATAAGGCTTTCAACTCGCCGTTTTCTAACAAACCGTTGTTTAATAAAACATCTGCAATCATTGTGGTAACTGAATGGCGCGCCGACAGAGAAAGCACTCCCATCAGGCTTTCTTCGTTCAAGGAACTTATGGTTTCCTCTGTTAATTTTTCATTTTTCAGGCTCGCCTGCAATAACGAGAGTAATAATTTTTCTTCTCTTTTCATATTCATGCTCCCACCATTTAATCACGCTTAAAAATATCCCTTGTGTAAACCTTTTCAATCACATCATCCAAGCAGGCATCATAGCGGTTGGCAATAATTGCCTGGCTCATTTGTTTAAACCTTGCCAAATCATTAACAATCAGGCTGTTAAAGAATGTTTCTCCGTCTTTCAAGGTTGGTTCATATACAATGACCTTTGCACCCTTCGCCTTAATGCGTTTCATCACGCCTTGTATAGAGCTTTGCCGAAAATTATCTGAATTGGTTTTCATCGTCAACCGATAAACACCCACGATAACTTCCTTTTCCTTGCTTGCATCATAGCAACTGTTTGCCGAGTATCCTCCGGCAATCTCCAAAACCCTGTCTGCAATAAAATCTTTTCTTGTCCGGTTGCTTTCAACAATAGCCTGTATAATATTTTCGGGAACATCTTCATAATTTGCCAAAAGCTGTTTCGTATCCTTCGGCAAGCAATATCCACCGTATCCAAAAGAAGGATTGTTATAATGATTGCCGATTCTCGGGTCAAGGCATACACCATCTATAATCGACTTGGTATCAAGCCCCTTCATTTCAGCATATGTATCCAGTTCATTAAAATAACTAACCCGCAATGCTAAATATGTATTTGCAAACAGCTTAACAGCTTCTGCTTCAGAAAATCCCATATATAAAGTGTCAATGTTTTCTTTTAAGGCACCTGCCTGTAACAGTTCTGCAAATTTGTGTGCTGACTCTGTCAATGACTCATCTTCTATATCCGTACCTATAATAATGCGAGAAGGATATAGGTTATCATAAAGAGCCTTGCTTTCTCTTAAAAACTCCGGCGCAAACAATATTTTTTTGCTGCCTGTTTTTTCCCGAATTTGTTCTGTAAAGCCAACAGGAATGGTAGATTTAATAACCATCACCGCTTCCGGATTATACTCCATCACAAGGTTAATAACCTCTTCAACGGCACTCGTATTAAAAAAATTTCTTTGGCTGTCATAATTAGTCGGCGCAGCAATAATAACAAACTCTGCATCACAATAAGCACTTTTTGCATCCAAAGTAGCTGTTAAATGCAATGTCTTTTCAGCAAAATACCGTTCAATATATTCATCCTGAATAGGGCTGATTCTCTGATTAATCTTTTCCACCTTTTCAGGCACAACATCAACTGCAATCACTTCATTATACTGTGCTAAAAGTACCGCTAACGATAATCCTACATACCCTGTTCCGGCCACTGCTATTTTCATTTCAATTCCATTCCTTACTCCAGATAATATTCTTTATACCACTTAGCAAAGCTCCGTAAGCCTAAACGCAAACTCGTGCTTGGTTTAAATCCAAAATCCTGCTCTAAAGCTGACGTATCTGCATAGGTCACCGGCACATCCCCCGGCTGCATAGGCACCAATTTTTTGTGTGCCTCAAAATCATAATCTTCCGGCAATACACCGGCTGCAACCAGTTCTTCACTTAAAATCTGCACAAAATCCAGCAAATTTTCAGGATGACTGTTACCGATGTTATACACACGATAAGGCGGAACCGGCAACCCGTCTTCTCCGTTTGTTTTCTCCGGTGCATGCTCCATCACCAACGAAATACCCTTCACTATATCATTCACAAAAGTGAAATCGCGTTTGCAATTACCAAAATTAAAAATTTCAATGGTATCGCCCTTCAACAGTTTATTCGTAAACCCGAAGTATGCCATATCCGGTCGTCCGGCAGGACCGTATACAGTAAAGAAGCGTAAACCGGTAGACGGAATGTTATACAGCTTGGAATAGGCATGAGCCATCAGCTCGTTGGACTTTTTCGTTGCCGCATATAAACTCACCGGGTTATCCACCATATCCTCTGTGGAATAAGGTACTTTTTTATTAGATCCATATACCGACGAAGAAGAGGCATATACTAAATGTTCCACAGGATAATGTCGGCAAGCTTCTAAAATATTATAAAATCCAATCAAATTCGATTCAATATACACATCCGGATTGGTAATAGAATACCGCACCCCTGCCTGTGCCGCCAGATTCACCACCACTGCAGGAGCATGCTCCGTAAAACACTTGTCAACCAATGTTTTATCAGCAATATTGCCACGGATAAATGTCCACTGACTGTCAGTTTCTTTGACCGCCTTCTCAATCTCCGTCAAACGAAACTCTTTAATGGAAACATCATAATAATCATTCATATTATCTATCCCGATAATATGTATATTCTCATAATTCTTCAATAATGCCAGTACAAGATTTGCACCAATAAAACCGGCTGCACCGGTAACCAAAACAGTTTTACCATTCAAAAATACATTTTGTTCTAACATACCGTGCATTTCCTCCTTATCAAACGGATAACAAGTAAACTTAACAGGATTAACAAAAGACCGGTTATTGCACCGCCAAAATCAATCAATATATCCATCACTTTACTGGTTCTTCCCGTGAAACTCTGAATAAATTCATCTAGCACCGCCACCGACAACGAAAGCAATAACGGCAAGCTAATCAAAACACGGTTCGTTTTCTTATAAATGCTCGCCATTAACCCGCCCAGGAAAAATCCAAAAACAGAAAACTCAAAAAAATGAGCCGCTTTCCGTATGAACTCGTTAAAATCCTTTTCCTCAATCTGATCTTTCGGGTCAACAATCGGTTTTATTTCTTCCACAACCGCACTACTTTTTTCATTGGAGACTTTGCTGTTTTGAGAAGAATTATAAAAAATGTATCCCACGGTTAAAGCAGACAAAACAGAAAAAAGAATCATACAAATTAAGGCTTTATCCACACATAAAACATTCAGTTTCTTAAACAATTTCTATTCCCCTATATTCTTTCTGAACTTTTTCATAACTCTCAAGGTCTCCGATATCGAACCGCTTGCCGGGCATTTCAAAAGCATACACCCGTGTGTTATGACACATCCAGGTTACCAGACTTCCGGGAGCATCTACACCGCAGCCTTCTTCTATTGCACGACCAAGCTGCGCTATATCGTCCTGCATATACACATAAAACGGCGGGCAACACCAATTGGTTTTGGGTTCCTGCGGTTTTTCCACAAGATCAATAATCAAGCCATCCTCTTCAATCTCCATAACACCGCATTTTCTGAGGCAGGCCACATCTTCTTCAAAATATCGCATCACAGCACTTGCCTGCTTTTCTTTGGCATACTGAACGAACAGATTCAATGAAAAATCCAGAATATTATCCCCTGCAATCACCAACACATCGTCAGCAATTTTCAGCTGATTAATCGCAAACTGAATATCGCGAACAGCACCCAAACGTTCTTCATTACTCGTCGTTCCGTCATCCACAACTGTAATTTTATAAGGCTTTTCTTTCGCCCATTTTTCAAAATGCTCCACAAACTTATGATTGGAAATGAGCACAAACTCACTAATCTCGCCACCGGCATATAAATCATCGGTCAAATGATCCAAAATAGTCTTGTCTCCTACTGTTAATAACGGTTTAGGAAAATTTTCAGTTAAAGGATATAGCCTTGTGGCATAGCCTGCTGCCAATATTAAACAAATCATATTTTATTCTCCTTCATTGTATCTTACAACCGTCTGCCGATTTGCAAAAATGGACAGAAAAATTATCTTTATACTGAGGAAAAGCCTGTAAATACTGCTCAGTAATCCTTTTTTCAATGTGTTCTTTAAAGGTTGGATCAACCAACGCCATACAGCATCCTTTAAAGCCGGCACCACTGAAACGACCGCCGTAAATCCCATCCGTTTCTTTCATAATTTCATAAATTTTCTTCAGTTCGGGGGAGCCTGTCTCCCAACTGACAATGGAGCTTTCGCCGCTTTCAAATGAAAGCTTGCCGTAGGTTTCCAAATCCCCGTTGCGCCATGCTTCCACACCGGCTTCCACGCGTCTATATTCAGAATACCAGTGTTCTGCCCGTTTGCGCCAGGGTTCCGGTAACTTGTGGCCATACTGTTCAAACACTTCATAGGGAACATCCCGCAGAAAAGTTTCAGGGAATTTCCCATATTCCATACCGGCAAAGGCCTTTAAGGCATAAGCCGCGCTGCGACACTCGTCCACACGCATATTAAAAGCTGTTCCTTGCAGAGTGCGTTCTACACCGCTAAAGAAAATAGCAATCTCATAGGGCTTCATATCCGGATGCTGCGGAATTAATTCATAGGAATCATCCTTCGTATCCAAATATAATAAATGATTCTTTTTGCTGTATATTTCGCAGGATTGGTCAAGTTTACCGCAAGACACACCAACATACTTATTTTCCGCATTGAGAGCCATAAAAATCAATTCGTTTTTAGCTGCCTTAATACCGTTCACTGAACAAAGAGCCGATAAAAAAGCAAGAATTACCGCTGCCGAAGAAGATAAACCACCAATGGGCAAGCTCCCTTCAATCACGCCGCAAAGACCAACCTGCAAAGGGTATTTCTGTGCCAGCATAAGAGTAGCACCGCGGAGATAATCTGCCCAATCGTTCTGCTTTTCCTTGGGCACCTGATGAATGTGAAACTGCGCCCTTTTCTCAAACTGCATGGAAACCAGCTCAATCACGCCGTTTTGCTTAGGTTTATAGGCAATAGAAATGCCTTTGTCAATAGCAAACCCTGTCACTTTTCCATATTGATGATCAGAATGAGCGCCAATGGGGCAAACACGGTAAGGGCAAAAGGCTATACCGGCAGGCTCTTGATTGTAAATACTTTCAAATCTTTCTTCGCATCGCATATATGTAAGCCTCTTTTTTCTTAACTAAATTTATCGGTTTCCGTACATTTTCTCATAATAATTCTGATATTCTCCGTTAATAATGGTCTCCCACCATTCACGGTTTTCCAGATACCAGTTTACGGTTTTCACAATGCCATCATCAAACATTGTATCCGGCTCCCAGCCTAAATCGCGTTTAATTTTAGCCGGATCAATGGCATACCGCAAATCGTGACCCTTTCTGTCCGTCACAAAAGTAATTAAATCTTCACTTTTGCCTAACAGTTCCAGAATTTTCTTCACAATATAAATATTTGTTTTCTCGTTATGACCGCCAATATTATAGACTTCGCCCACCTTACCATCGTGAATAATCATATCAATGGCCTTGCAATGGTCCTCTACATAAAGCCAGTCACGGATATTGAGTCCTTCACCGTATACCGGCAGCGGTTTATCATTCAAAGCATTGGCAATCATTAACGGAATGAGTTTTTCAGGAAAATGATAAGGACCATAGTTGTTGGAGCAACGGGAAATCGTAATCGGCAAACCAAAGGTTCTATGATATGCCTGCACCAGCAAATCTGCTGAGGCTTTACTTGCGCTGTATGGGCTGGAGGTATGAATCGGTGTTTCTTCCGTAAAGAACATATCCGGTCTGTCTAACGGCAAATCGCCATACACTTCATCTGTCGAAACCTGATGATACCGCTTGATGCCATATTTCCGGCAGGCATCCATCAGTGTTTGAGTCCCTAAAATGTTTGTCTTTAAAAAGATACCCGGATCCTCAATAGAACGGTCTACGTGGCTTTCCGCTGCAAAGTTTACTACAATAGATGGTGCTTCCTCTTCAAAGAGCTTAAAAATTTCTTCTCTGTTGCAAATATCTAATTTAACAAAGCGAAAATTTTCATTATTCAACACAGGTTCTAACGTAGAAAGATTCCCTGCATATGTTAATTTATCAATACAAACAATACGGTAATCCGGATGCTTCTTCACCATATAAAAAATGAAATTACTACCAATAAATCCGGCACCGCCTGTTACAAAAACAGTCATATTCTCACCATCACTTTCCGAAAAATTATAAAAAAACAAATCTATATAGCCTTATTCTAAATCTGTCAAAAGGTCATGACGCAAAATGTCCTCACCGTTTTCATCAATTACCTTAATTGTTTCAGCAATACGACGGTGTTTTTCAATCAATTCCTCTTCCGTATCTGCCGCCACGCAAAAAGATGCTATTCTATCTCCACTGTTTTCAATCGTCGTAAACTCTGCACCTTTCCATTTATAAACAGAATAATCTTCCATAACCTCTGCCTGTTTCATTTCGTCAAACCCTTCCAGATGGTCAAAAATGCCGGGCTTGCAATATAGAAAAGAATTGACTATATGTTTTTTGATTGGAGCTTGCCGGACAAAATGCGGTTTTTTACCCAAAGTTAAATCTACAACGGCTTTAATCACATCAAAGCCGGAAGATTGCTTAATTAAAATATATTTAATCCCGCCACCTGTTCGCGCACTGAATTCCAACACATATACCTGCTTGCCGTCTGAAATCATTTGCACCAGCATAGGTGTATTTTTTAAATTAAATGCATCCGCGATTTGTTGCACTGTTTTTTGTATTTCTTCTCTTACCGGCTCAGCTTCTGCCGGCGGAGCCCAACCACGGAAAATAACAAATTTATCTGCATCAGCAATTTTATCTAATTTGCTAATCGATAAAACGTGCGCTTTTCCTTCTTCAACATACACATCCACGCTTAGTTCGGTGCCCTGAATAAATTCTTCCACCACTGCCGTATTGGTTCGACTAAAATTCACGGCATCTGTAAAAGCCTTTTTCAATTCTTCTGCATTTTCAACTTTTTTAACGCCTTTTGAGCTATTGCAATCTACCGGTTTTACAATCAAAGGATACCGCATCTCAGAGATAACCGAAAAATCAAGTTCAGCTAAAATAGCATGTTTTGCTGTCGAAACATGATGAGCATTAAATACTTTTTTCATATAGGCTTTATTGGTTACATTGAGTGCTGTTTGATAATCAATATAGCAAGGCAGCCCTAACACTTCTGAAACTTTTGCAACCGTCAATAGTGCTTGATCTGTGCATGCCGTAATCAAAAAATCGACTTTTTCTTCCCGGGCAACCTGGGTGATTGCCTCCACATCCAACGTGGAAACCTGATAAAAAATATCTGCATAGGGTTTGGCAACAGGATTCTGATAATAATCCGCCAATACCACTGTAAACCCACGACTTTTTAATTCTTGTATTAAAGCAATTTGAGGAAATCCTCCTGCTAAAACCAAAGCTTTCATCATAATTCCTCTCTTTCAAAAACTGATTTTAGAATTCACACAGCGACAACAAATACTGTCCGTAATCTGTCATTTTTAACTCTTCTCCCAATTCTTTGAGTTGTGCATTATCAATAAATCCACGGCGCCATGCAATTTCCTCTAAACAGGATATGTAAAAGCCCTGCATTTCCTGCACCGTCTGCACGAATTCACTGGCTTTAATCATGCCGGCAGGTGTCCCGGTATCAAGCCACGCCATACCGCGAGGCATCACTTTAACATTCAAATCTCCCCGCTGTAAATACACATTATTCACAGCCGTAATCTCATATTCTCCTCTGGCGGAAAGCGGCACATTCTTGGCAATTTCCACGACTTCATTGTTATAGAAATAAAGCCCCGGCACAGCATAATCGGATTTTGGTTCTTTTGGCTTTTCTTCAATAGAAAGAACTTTGCCGTCTTTATCAAACTCCACTACACCAAAAGCCGTAGGATTTTTGACCATATAGCCAAAAATAGTGGCACCATTTAAATTCTCCCGTGCTGCCATAAGCATTCGGGTGAAGTCTTTACCATAAAAAATATTATCCCCTAAAATCAGGCATACATCATCATTGCCAATAAATTCTTCACCAATGATAAAGGCCTGTGCCAAACCCTTAGGTTCTTCTTGCACCTTATAAGAAAGAGAAATACCAAGCTTAGAGCCGTCTCCTAACAATTCTTCATACATTGGTAAATCCACGGGGGTGGAAATGATTAAAATATCCCGAATTCCGGCTAATAACAAAGTGGATAAGGGATAATAAATCATCGGCTTATCGTAAATGGGAAGCAGTTGTTTCGAAACCACCTTGGTCATGGGATAAAGCCTTGTTCCCCGACCGCCGGCTAAGATAATACCTTTCATTTAAGTTCTCCCTTCCTCTTAAGATATATTTTATCATATAATTTAAAAACAGGTTTTTCAATAAGCTGAATTCTAATCATATCAATAACCGTACACAGAATATAAATAGCAATCACAGAACCAACCGCATGAAGCACCAACCACTTTGAATCAAAGAAGGTCACATTTTTCAAAATTGTCCCCCATAGCCACTGACGCATTGTATCGCTGTTCGCATGAATTAATAAAACACCAAAAGCTGATGCTGCCACTGTGTTAATCCATGGTTTATAACCTATCTTAAGGTTTTTAAAGTACATAAAAGAACAAACTGCCATCAGTACTGCTAAAGGTCTATGAGAATCAGCCACAAAATAATAATAATGAATGCCTAAACCAATTTTTTTATGAATAAAGGCGCAAGCCAAAACACTTCCCCAAGAAGCCAAGAGTGCAAAAACTGAAGCAACTCCCCAAAATTTCTTACTGTTAAACCAAGTTTCCTCATGTAACCGCAAATAAGAACCAATCAAATATAAAATTGCAAACCAAGTTACATAATTATATTCCAATCCTAAAACCAAGCCCAAAACCGAATACACAAATAAGCACAAGCCTATTAGCAACAAATGTTGCTTTTTATGCAAAGCACGAATCAGTATATTTAAAAATGGTATAAACAAATAAAACAGTATGTATGCCCCTGTAAAACCATGTGCGATTGAAGTAACCGGCAACAGAGCTTTTATAAAGGTTTTTATTCCAAAAGAACTGTACCCCGTAAAGATAAATATAAAATAAATAATCACTTTATAAAACTCTACCCATAAAACCAGTTTCAAAATTTTTTTGAGCGTAATATTGGACGTACACATAAAGTACCCGGTGATTAACACAAAACAGTTAATCCCTGTTTTGCCGCCCCAGCCAAATAACATTAAAAAAATTGAATTGGCAGAAAACATATTGTTTCCGATTAGCGGTGACAGCCCTGAATTTACAACATAATGATGCGCTACAATCACAAGCATTGTAACGATTCTGAAAAGTTCAATACCAGATTCACGTTTTGTTTGCGTCATTATAATAAGCTCCTTCACTGTAAAATAATATCACAAATCAAATTCACTTCATCTATCGTTAAATCCGCATATAACGGCAACGTCAGCACGCGACTGGCTGCCTGTTCAGCCACCGGAGTCTCCTGAATATTAAACTTCCCCTGATAACAAGCAAAGGAGCTGGTTAACGGATAAAAATATTTGCGAGCAAAAATGCCGTTATCTGCCAGAATTTGTGCAACTTCATCACGCGATTTGCCAAATGCTTTTTCATCAAACAGAACCGGAAAATACGCATAATTATGCTTCACCCCATCTTGAGGTTTCCACACGGTTAAACCTTTCATGCCGTCTAACCGCTTTATATATTGTTCTGCTGCTGCTTTTCTCTTCCCAATCTCTCCATCAACATAGCGCAGATTACAAAGCCCCATAGCTGCCTGAAATTCATTCATTTTACCGTTTCCGGCAATTTCCGGATAGCTTTCTGCATTTTCCATACCAAAGTTTTTCTGAATCTGCAGTTTTTTTGTCAGTTCTTCATTACCATAGGTAACGCATCCGCCTTCAATGGTGTTAAATACTTTTGTGGCATGAAAACTGAACATAGAGGCATCTCCAAAATCGCCAATGCCCCGTCCGTCAAATGCCACACCGAAGACGTGGGCTGCATCATAAATAACTCTTAAGTTATACTTTTTTGCAATTTTTTCAATACCATACACATCACACACATTGCCATAAACATGAACAGGCACAATAGCGCAGGTTTTTTCCGTAATGAGCGCCTCAATTTTAGAAACATCGATGGTATAGTCCTTTGGATTAATATCACAAAATACCGGCGTTAAGCCGTTTCGCACAATAGCCTGAGTGGTGGACGCGAAGGTAAAAGGCGTAGTAATCACTTCACCGGAAAGTCCCATAGAAGCAATCGCCGCCTCCAACGCCAGGTGTCCGTTGGTAAAAAGAGAAACATTCTTCACTTTTAAATAGTCACAAAGCTTCTCTTCCAGTTCCTTATGTTTTTCACCCATATTGGTCAGCCAGCGGCTATCCCATAAAGGCACAATCTCTTTTATGTATTCTTCAAAGTCAGGCATTGAAGAACGGGTCACATTAATTTTCATTACTTATTCCTCTATCCATCAAAATATACAAACCGCTAAAGCTTTATATGTTATCTGCCTCAATCAAAACCAAATCTTTAAAAATCATCTTTCCGGTTTTAATTGTAAAACAATCACGATCTGCTTTACAGCCCTTTGCCCAGGACACAATCGCCTTAGGTAAATTGCACCCGCCCAAATGACTGAACGGATATCCGCCGCCGAATCGTGCATTCATTTCCAGAATATAGGGCTTGCCATCAACCAAAAAAACATCGCAGTCTAAATTACCGATATGACCCAATATTTTTCCCAGTCGTTTAGATTCATTAAAAATTGTTTCATTTTCTACCAATCGTGCAATATCTGTTTCTCCGGCCCGCATGGCAAATTTTTCTTTTACTACCGCCGTTTGAAAATTGCCCTCCAAATCATGTATGACATCTACACCATATTCCTGACCTTTGAGCATTTCCTGAAACAAAATTTTATCTTCCACACTATCAGATTCATATTTTAAATAGGTGCGGCTGATTGTTCTTGCATTTCGCCTGTAATAATATAAAAGTGCTGCTTCGTCTTCAGCAACAGACATAGCAAGAGAGCCACATCCAAAACGGGGTTTAACGATAATTGGATATTGCAACTCTCCCTGACGCAATGCTTGCATAACCTCTTGCAATCCAATATATGTTTCCGGCACATTAAAACCGGATTTTTTCAAAAACTGATAGGTTTTCCATTTATCATTACAAACCTCAATAACAGAAGGCTCCGAAACGATAATCTGGGTTCCTATTGCTTTAAATTTTTGTTTATTTTTTGATAAAACAGGCAAATCAACATCAAATAAAGGAATCAGTATATCAATTCTATGTTCCTGACAGTAAGATAACAAAAACGGAATGTATTCATCATTATAAATCAACGGCGAAACTGCCGATTCATCTGCATATTGAAAGGAAGTGCACCATTGAGTAGAATTGGTAACAAAAACTTTTCCTTGTCCGTTTAATGCTTCTTTAAAATATTGCACCAAATAACCTCTACGCCCTGCTGAGGTGAGTAGCACATTCATAATAAGCCTCCTTTTATAACTTTCGTTCCAAATACCAATCACCCGGTCTGTTGCCATCATCAAACCGTTGGAATCCATTTTTTTCATATAACGAAATAGCCCCGTAATTCGTTTTATGAGTGTGTAAACAAATGGTTTGATATCCCATCGCTTCGCATTTTTGTAAACAGGTTGTTAATAATCCTTGTGCTATCCCACGTTTTCGATAAGCTGATGATACACTCAAAACAGAGATATATGCCATTTTCGTTTCCAAATCATTGGCATAAAACAAAATAGCACCGGCAATATTTTCTTCTACAATATGTACAAAGCCTATACCATTTAGTAAAATCTTGTCACTGTATTCTTCCAAATCAACTTTTTCACTTAACGGAATAGGAAAATCCTGATCCACCTGCTTCAAATACCTTGTCAAAACTTCTTTATCCACATTCGTTAATTGTCGAATCATTCTTTTTCTTTCCTATCTTTTATGTAAAAACTTCTTAATCAATCCAATAACATACTCAAAGCATTCCAGTCGGAACAGAATGGAGCCACCCAAGTAAATCCCCACTCCAAGAACGACCTGTATAACCAGTGTTAAAATATTGCCCAATCCAAGTAAACCGACTAAAGAAACAATTACACCCATTAATATGGATAATCCCATAGAGGGTAACATATCTTTCAGTTGTTCAAGATAGGAATAATCAAGCAATTTTTTATTGGGCCACGAATTAATAATCTGGCTTGCCACAGATGTTATAATCATACCATAAGCCATAGTCATAACACCATAGGGAATTGTAATTAAAATAACGGCCAACCCTAAAATCTTTTTTATAATTTCCAGTTTTAAAAACATATCACTTCTGCCAATAGCCTTGATAGCATTTAAATTAGCTGTATGAATAGGCTGAAAAGCATAGGTAAAGCAATAGATATACATAAAAGGTACACAAGGCAACCATTTGTCAGTTAAAACTAAAGAAACAATCGGCTTTGCACAAACACCAAGACCAATCATAACAGGAAACAAAATATATGTACTGGTTTTAATCGCCCGGCGTGTCATCGTTTTGACAGCATTCTTATCATCCTGACTTGCCGACATCGCCGGAAATAAAACACTGTCAATCGAGGCGTTTATATTGGTAACTGCCACGCTGGGAAACTGGCTGCCCCTTTCATAAAATGCAAGGTCATCCTTGGTATACACTTTGCCGATAATCATTTTTCTAAGGTCATTGTAAGCTGTATTGATCAAACTTGAAACCAACAGCTTCCATCCATAAGAAAACAGTTTCTTTAATCTCGAAAAGGAAAACATGAATTTAGGGCGCCATTTAACAGTAAACCACAAAACAACAGTCCCCACTGCCAGATTAACCAGCATTTGTGCTACCAGCGCCCAAACACCATAACCGCCATAGGCCATAGCAATACCCACAACGCCCGATACGATTGTGCCGCTAATGGTCGCGTAGAAAAATCGCTTAAATGCCATCTGCTTTGAAACATATGACTGCTGCACATTCCGGACACCGGAAATGATTAAAATCAGACTCACAACCCGAATAACCGGCGTTAATTCAGGGGATTCATAAAAAGCGGCAATAAAAGGCGCCGCAAAAAACATCACCAAATACAGCACGCTGCACATTAAAAGATTAAAGTAAAAAACCGTTGAAAAGTCTAAATCGTCTGCATCTTTTTTCTGTACCAAAGCGCTACCCAAACCACTATCTACAAACACCTGCAACAGTGTTGTAAAAACGGTAATCAAGGCAACGGTGCCATAAACCGAAGGGGCTAAAAGCCGTGCCAAAACAATAGACACAATCATAGAGACCCCTTGCGCCCCAATCCGTTCGCAAAAACGCCATATTAAATTAGAAATTATTTTTCTACTATCCATCAAACTATCCTCTGACTTTTTTAAGTAGTTTCGTCACAAACGGAAAATATATTTTAATGTTGATTTTTATTCTCTCTTTAAGTGACAACGCCTTAAATATCTCTGAATATTCCTCTTGTTTTAATTCTCTGTATCGTTCTTCTAACTGATATATCTCGAATCGATACTTCTTTTTTACTTTATCAATAACATCACGATACTGTCTATCTGTTTCTTCATCCAAAATCTGTAACAT
>SVJT01000036.1 GCA_015068865.1 Oscillospiraceae bacterium
TCTTCTACATCATCTTCTGTATATTCCAAAAACGGGATGACAGCTGCTGTTAATTTGCAATCAAGATGCAGCATTTCCGAAACACCCTTTCGTTGCTGACCAAAGTCATCAATCACAATGGCCAGCCGCCCACCGGCATTTCCACTCACTTTGTTTCCTGCTGTCAAACCAACGCCCAAAGCCAGCAAACAGCCGCCAATTATCAGCAGAAAAAAGACCATTATGTGACTCAATCTGATGAATACAAACAAACATTTTTTACGTTTAAACAAAAAATCACCCCGTTTTCATATATACGAAAACGGGGTATTGATTATGCGATACTTTATTCCAAATAATCCTTCAGCTTTTTGCTGCGGCTGGGATGCCGTAATTTTCGCAGGGCCTTTGCTTCAATCTGGCGGATACGTTCACGGGTAACATTAAATTCCTTACCCACTTCTTCCAACGTTCTGGCGCGACCGTCTTCCAAGCCGAAGCGAAGTTTTAATACCATTGATTCTCTGGGCGTTAATGTGTCGAGCACATCCCCTAACTGTTCCTTTAAGAGCATAAAGGAAGCTGCTTCAGAGGGTGCCGGAGCATCATCATCGGGAATAAAATCACCTAAATGGCTGTCTTCTTCTTCACCGATAGGTGTTTCCAGAGAAACGGGTTCCTGTGCTATCTTCATAATCTCGCGCACCTTGTCAATAGACATATTCAGTTCCTTGGCAATTTCGTGAGGATGAGGGTCGCGACCCAATTCCTGCACCAACTGACGGGATACGCGAATCAGCTTGTTAATGGTTTCCACCATATGCACCGGAATACGGATGGTACGGGCTTGATCGGCAATAGCACGGGTAATAGCCTGGCGAATCCACCATGTAGCATAGGTACTGAACTTATACCCTTTGGTATAATCAAATTTTTCTACCGCTTTAATCAGACCCAGGTTCCCTTCCTGAATCAGGTCAAGGAACAACATACCACGACCTACATAACGTTTAGCAATGGACACAACCAAACGCAGGTTTGCTTCTGAAAGACGTTGGCGAGCTGAGGCATCGCCAGCAGCCATTGCCTGTGCCAGCTGCATTTCTTCATCCGGCGCAAGGAGTGGCACCTTGCCGATTTCTTTTAAATACATTTTAACGTGGTCATCCACAGAAACGCCTTCCACATTGGAAATTTCCAACACTTCTGCATTGATATCCACTTCTTCAAGAGGCGGTAGTTCACCAATTTCCTCCTCTATTTTTTCCATTTCCTTATCCATATCGGCTACGACTTCAACACTTTCTTTTTCCAGTGTTTCGTACACCAATTCAATTTGTTCGGGCTCCAGTTCAAATTCGGAAAGGGCGTCCATAATTTCCTTATATGTTAAAATTCCACTGGCCTTTCCCTTAGCAACAATGTCGTTAATTGCCTGTTGTTTTTTCATTTCCAGTTCTTGTGACATGTTACCCTCTCCTTTCGTTAAGTCTTTGGTAGATTTCATTAGCTTCTTTCACTTTACCTTCCCCGGCCAGTTTAGCGGCCTGTTTTCTTAAATACTCTGTTTCCAGCTTACCTGCAGCTTCTTTTGTTCCTTGCAGACTGTCTCCCTCAAAATTGATATACAATAAGGATGCTGCCGCTTTTTTAACGGTTTCATCAGAAATACCGGTTAAAAACTCAGCTGCGTAAGAATCGTCATTCTCTGCACGAAAAGCCATAATCTGACTAAACAACTGCCTGTGCAAATCGCTGGAAAACCATTCCGCCTGCACCTTCTCTTTTGCGAATTCAAAGGCACGGCGATGATAAAAAATCAGATTCAGAAGCGTTCGTTCCGTCTTATATGTAGCCGTACTCTGACCATGACTCAAATCGGCACGGTCCTGGGTCAGTCGCTCCGGTGTCCGTTCCCCGAACAGCTCCTTTTTCACCTGTTTTTTATTCTTATAATAAATCAACTTTAAAACCTCAGCCCGGATCGCTTCAACTGTTATATCTGTTTCAGCGGATATCCGCTTCATATAAGCTTCGCGAGCCACTTCGCTGTCTATTTCGGCCAATACGCCGGCAGCTTCATTTAAAAAGCTGATTTTTTGACTTAAATCATAAATATCGTATTGCTTACGTAATCGTAGCAATTTATATTCCACAGACTCATGAGCATCTTTAAGCAGCGCCCTGAAACTCTCCGGTCCGTTTTTTAAAATATACTCATCCGGGTCTTTCGCTCCGGAAAAGCTGACAACTTTAACAACATTGCCTGCCTCCGTTAAAAGACCGATGGCCTTTTGAGCAGCTTTCTGCCCTGCTTCATCACCGTCATAGCAAACATACACCTGGCTGGCATAACGTTTCAATAAGCGTGCCTGTTCCTCTGTTAAAGCCGTACCCAAACCTGCAACCACATTGGTGATGCCTCGCTGATACAAAGAAACAACATCCATATTCCCTTCCACCAGAATGATGCCTTCTTTTAATCCGTTCTGTTTTGCCAGATTTAAAGCAAATAAATTTCTGCCTTTATGGAACACAGGTGTTTCCGGTGAATTCATATACTTTGCCGCATCATCCCCAAGGGCACGACCACTGAACCCAATTACATTACCACGAACATCTATAATAGGAAACATCAGACGGTTCCTGAACTTGTCATACACTCTGCCCTTTTCATTTTTCACAGCCAGACCTGCCAGCACCAATTCGTCTTTCGTAAAACCTTTTTCCTGCATAGTATCCAGCAAATCAGACCAGGATTCCTGAGCAAAGCCAACACCAAATTTAATGGCGGTTTTTTTATCAAGACCGCGTTTATTCATATAGTCAACAGCAATTTTCGCTGTGGGCTTACTTAAATTCTCATAAAAATGACGAGCTGCGAGACGGTTCAATTCCAAAAGACGTTTTCTTTGTTCTGCATCCCTGTCGTGCCGTCCGCCGGTTTGCTGCTCTTCTTCTAATGTCACTCCGGCTCGCTGTGCCAAAAACTGAAGCGCATCCACAAAGTCTAAATTTTCGGCACGCATCACAAAATCAAAAATGTTACCGCCGGCACCGCAGCCAAAGCAATAAAATAACTGTTTATCTTCATCCACATGGAACGAAGGCGTTTTTTCTTTATGAAACGGACATAACCCTATATGGCTTGTCCCGTTCCGCTTTAAATGTACGTAACCGGAAACAAGCTCTGCCAGATTGTTACGTCTGCTGACTTCGTTAATTGAACTTTGTTTATAACGTGCCAAAGCCTTTCTCTCCCGATCACTAAAATTAACAGTTTCTTAAACTGTTTGTTTAACACTCCCATAATGTATTCGACAGAATTTAAAAATTTCCTTCATATTTTTAAATTTTTCTTTTAAAATATGAAAAAAACCATCTATCTTCCTTTAGAATATCCAGCAATTTACATTTTATGTAAAGTTATGCTATCTTGTTTGCCAGCCACGCGGTTCAAATAAAGTTTTAAAAACATAGATGGCATAATTATCTGTCATACCGGCAATATAATCACAAACATCCCGTTCATCAGAGAAAACAACATTACCAAGTTTTTCTTCTAAAAGCCGTGCCGGATGATTCACAAAGGTTTTAAATAAGGTTTCCACTATGCCTTTTGCCTTTTCTTCCTCTGTTTTGGCGATTGAATTGGTGTATACATTGGCAAACATATAGTTCCTAAGCTCCATCATTGCTTCGTGAATTTCCCGGCTCATAGAAACTTCCGGCTTGTCGTGACTGTTTTCAATCACATCCACAACCAATGTCTGCAATCGTTCTCCATGGGTGTTCCCCAGTGTTTTTCTACATTCTGCCGGAATGTCCTCCGGCGCAATCACACCACCACGAACGGCATCGTCAATATCATGATTGATATAGGCTATTCTATCTGCCAGTTTAATAATTTTTCCTTCTAAAGTGGTCGCCTCGTTTTTTCCTGCATGGTTCACAATGCCGTCACGCACTTCATAGGTTAAATTCAACCCTTTTCCGCCCTCCAGCACATCGACCACCCGAAGGCTTTGCTCATAATGTCTAAAACCGCCACTGCAAATTCTGTCCAACACTTCCTCCCCGGAATGACCGAAGGGAGTGTGTCCCAAATCGTGCCCCAGAGCGATGGCTTCAGTTAAATCTTCGTTGAGCCTGAGTGCCCTTGCAATGGTGCGAGCGATCTGAGAAACCTCTAAGGTATGAGTTAACCGCGTTCTGTAATGATCTCCTTCCGGTGCCAGAAAGACCTGCGTTTTATGCATCAGGCGCCGAAAGGATTTGGCATGAATAATTCTGTCTCTGTCCCGTTGGAACTCTGTGCGTATTGTGCAAGGTTCCATTGGTCTTTGCCGTCCCTTTGTATTTTTGGATAAAACAGCAAAAGGAGATAGCTTTTGTTCCTCTAATGCTTCCATATAAATTCTGACATCCATAATTCTGCTCCTTTACACAAAAATACATTTTATTCATAATGTATTGACGGTATGTTGTATATATACCCATTTTCCCCCGTTTCAAACAAAATTTTAATAATTTTGTCAGAAAAAGAAGAAAGGAGGCTGTAAAAATACCAATTTACAGCCTCATATGTAGTTACTGCTTTTTACTTCTGTTCGCCGCTTTGTCTCTTTCCATCTTCGTTAACATTTTTTTACGGAGACGGATGCTTTCCGGTGTAACCTCAACCAGTTCATCGTCAGAAATGAACTCAAGGCACTGCTCTAAGCTCATATTATCCGGCGGAGTTAATCGCAAAGCTTCATCACTGCCGGAAGCACGCATATTGGTGACGTGCTTTTTCTTGCAGACATTAACAGTAATGTCCTCACCCTTGGCGTTTTCGCCTACAATCATCCCCTCATAAACCTGCACACCGGGACCGATAAACAATCTGCCGCGCTCCTGGGCATTATATAAACCGTAAGTTACACTTTCCCCTGTTTCCCAGGCAATCATAGAGCCACGGCTACGGCTTTCAATTTCACCGCAATAAGGGCTGTAGCCGTCTAAAATGGTATTCATGATGCCGTTGCCGCGGGTATCACTCAAAAACTCACTGCGATAGCCAATCAGTCCTCGGGAAGGAATTCTGAACTGCAGACGCATATAGCCGTTATCCCCCGGCTGCATATTCTGCATTTCGGCTTTTCGTGTGCCTAATTTTTCAATGACATTCCCCACATATTCCTCCGGCAAATCAATAAACAACAGTTCCACCGGCTCTAACACTTTGCCCTCTTTTTCCTTCAAAATAACTTCCGGACGGGACACCTGAAATTCATACCCCTGACGGCGCATGGTTTCAATTAAAATGGAAAGATGCAGTTCTCCACGACCGGATACCTTGAAGCAGTCGGCACTGTCAGTCTCTTCTACCTTTAAGCTCACGTTGGTATCCAGTTCGCGGAACAGACGTTCACGAAGATGACGACTGGTAACATATTCTCCTTCGTTACCGGCAAAGGGGCTGTTATTAACCAAAAAGTTCATAGAAATAGTTGGTTCATCCACGGTAATCACCGGCAAAGCTTCCACACATTCCGGCACGCATAGCGTTTCGCCGATGCCAATATTGCCAAGACCGGCAACGAGAACCACATCGCCTGCTCCCGATTCTTGCACTTCCACTCTCTTCAATCCATCGTGCATATACAGTCTGCCGGCCCGGGCTTGCATTGTTGTGCCGTCTGCACGGCAAACCGTCAGCACCTGACCGGTTTTTAAGGTTCCTCTGTCAATACGACCTACTGCAATGCGACCTACATATTCATCGTAATCAATGTTGGAAATCAGCATACGGAAGGGCTCATCTTTATCACCCTTAGGGGCCGGTACATTGTTGACTATCATTTCAAACAAAGGCTGTAACCCGCCTGTCATGGCATCCGGCTCCAAGCCGCTGATACCCTCTCTGGCAGAAGCATACACAATGGGAAAATCCGCCTGCTCATCAGTTGCATCTAAATCAATGAACAGGTTAAAAATTTCATCCACAACTTCAACAGGGCGTGCCTGCGGTCTGTCAATTTTATTCACCACAACAATAGGCTTTAATCCTAATGACAAGGCTTTTTTCAATACAAAGCGAGTCTGTGGCATAGGTCCTTCAAAGGCATCAACCAGCAAAAGAACGCCATCTACCATACCTAAAACACGCTCTACCTCGCCGCCGAAATCGGCATGGCCGGGAGTATCGATAATGTTGATTTTAATGTCTTTATACATAACCGAAGTATTTTTTGATAAAATGGTGATGCCACGTTCGCGCTCTAGGTCATTGGAGTCCATCACGCGCTCGGTTACCTGTTCATTATCTCTGTAAATGCCGCTATCTTTCAGCATCACATCTACCAGGGTGGTTTTACCATGGTCAACGTGAGCAATAATTGCAATATTTCTGATTTCTTTAAACATATTTTCCTCCGGGATTTTGATTCACTATCATTGAAAGGAGTCCTGCAGTACCACCGCAGGACTCGCAAAGACTAATTAAACGTCCAACAAGTTCACCATAGAAAGGTCTTTTTTGTTCAGTGTTGAATGCAGGCTGGCCAGGAAAGCTTTCGCCGTATCCAAACTGGTCAGACAGGGAACAGACACTTCGACAGTTTTTCTTCTGATTTTAAAACCGTCACGGTCAGGACGACGACCCTTGGTAGCTGTATTGATAACCAAGTCAAATTTTCCTGCCTGCAGAAGGTCTAAAATATCGTTGCTGCCATCACCGATTTTGCCGACTGTAATGGTGGGCACGCCGTTTCTTGCTAAAAAGTCTGATGTGCCGGAAGTGGAATAAATGGAATAACCCAGTTCCACAAAGCCTTTGGCAATATCCAGCATTTCTTCCTTATCGGTATCACGAACAGTAATGAGCACATTACCCTTCTCGCTCATTTTAAAGCCGGCACCCACAAGACCTTTATAGAGAGCCTCAGAGAAGTTGTGGCTGATACCCAGCACTTCACCGGTCGACTTCATTTCAGGTCCTAAAGAAACGTCTACATCGTGCAGTTTTTCAAAAGAGAACACCGGCACTTTAACAGCTACATAATCACCTTCGGGATGAAGGCCAGTGCCGCAGCCCATATCCTTTAATTTCTCACCCAGCACGCAACGGGTTGCCAAATCAACCATGGGCACGTTGGTTACCTTGCTGATGTAAGGCACGGTACGGGAAGAACGGGGGTTAACTTCAATTACATAAATTTCACCTTCGTATAATACGAACTGAATATTTACAAGACCCACAACGTGGAGTGCTTTTGCCAGTTTCTTGGTGTAATCCACCAACTGTTCTTTAATTTCTTTTGTAACAGTCGGCGCAGGATATACAGAAATAGAGTCACCGGAGTGAACACCGGCACGCTCTAAATGTTCCATAATGCCGGGAATTAAGATGTCTGTACCGTCACAGATGGCATCTACTTCAATTTCCTTACCCATCATATATTTATCAACCAAAATAGGATGTTCCTGACGGATTAAGGTAATAATGTCCATAAATTCCTGCACATCATTATCATTATAGGCAATTTCCATACCCTGGCCGCCCAACACATAAGAGGGACGAACCAAAACAGGATAGCCAAGGTCATTGGCAGCCTCTAAAGCTTCCTGATGGGTAAATACGGTTCTGCCCTGGGGACGACGAATCTGGCAGGCTTCCAAAATATCATCAAAGACTTCTCTGTCTTCAGCTGCGTCAATATCCTCAGCTTTGGTGCCTAAGATTTTAACACCCATATCTTTTAAAGCTTCGGTCAGTTTAATCGCTGTCTGACCGCCAAACTGAACCAATACACCGTCAGGCTTTTCAATCTCTAAAATGCTGCCAACATCTTCTGCCGTTAAGGGCTCAAAATAGAGCTTGTCTGCCGTATCAAAATCTGTGGAAACGGTTTCGGGGTTGTTGTTGATGATAATGGTTTCATACCCTGCTTCTTTAAGCGCCCAAACAGCATGTACAGAACAGTAGTCAAACTCAATACCCTGACCGATACGGATGGGACCGGAGCCGATAACAACAACCTTCTTTTTGGCATTGGAAACAGTTTCGGTATAATCATCATAGGTAGAATAATAGTACGGTGTAGCTGCTTCAAATTCAGCAGCACAGGTATCAACCATTTTGTAAACCGGGAAAATGTTATGGAGTTCACGCATAGCACGAACACCAATTTCAGACACACCGGAAAGTGTAGCAATCAGTTTATCGGGGAAGCTCATCCGTTTTGCTTCACGTAGAAGCGCCGGGGTCAGTTCTTCCTGCTGTAATCTGGTTTCCATATCCACAATGTTCTTGAGTTTATTTAAGAAGAACAAATCAATGGTGGTAATGGTGTGAATCATATCAATATCCACCTCACGGCGGAAGGCTTCACAAATTACAAAGAAACGCTCGTCATCCACCTGAGAAAGACGTCTAACAATTTCTTTCTTGGAGAGATTCTTCAGTTTCTTCAGTTCAAAGGACATAACGTTTAATTCCAGACAACGAACAGCTTTCATTAAAGCACCTTCAATGTTGTCGGAAATTGCCATAACCTCACCGGTGGCCTTCATCTGTGTACCCAAAGTACGTTTTGCCTTTACAAACTTATCAAAGGGCCATTTGGGGTATTTAATAACACAGTAGTCAACGGTAGGTTCATTACAAGCATAGGTCTTTTTGGTCACTGCGTTCACGATTTCATCCAAGCCATAACCAATGGCAATTTTAGAAGCAACTTTAGCAATGGGATAGCCGGTTGCTTTTGATGCCAGTGCCGAAGAACGGGAAAGACGGGGGTTAACCTCAATAACTGCATATTCCATACTCTCAGGATGAAGAGCAAACTGACAGTTACAGCCGCCTTCAATGCCCAAAGCATGAATAATGTTTAAAGAAGCATTTCTCAGCATATTGTATTCTTCGGTACCCAATGTCTGCGCCGGTGCCACAACCACAGAGTCACCGGTGTGCACACCTACAGGGTCAAGGTTTTCCATAGAGCAAACGGTGATGGCATTGCCCTTGCCGTCACGAATAGCTTCAAACTCAATTTCCTTCCAGCCGGAAATACATTTTTCGATTAAAACCTGATGCACACGGGAAAGACGCAAGCCGTTAGGTGCAATTTCCTCCAGTTCTGCCTCAGAATTGGCAATACCGCCACCGGTACCGCCCAATGTGTAAGCCGGACGAACAATAACCGGAAAACCGATTTCCTGTGCAAAGGAAAGAGCGTCTTCATAGTTATCCACAACTTTAGAAGCAATACAGGGCTCACCAATGGATTCCATGGTATCTTTAAATGCCTGTCTGTCTTCTGCCATTTTAATAGCAGAAGTAGCTGTACCCAAAAGCTTAACGCCCATTTTATCCAAATATCCCTCTTCTGCCAACTCCATCGCTAAATTGAGGCCTGTCTGACCACCCAAAGTGGGCAGAATGCTGTCTGGTTTTTCAATTTCGATAACCTTTTTAACAGAATCGGCAACCAGTGGCTCAACATAAATTTTGTCGGCCATCATTTTATCTGTCATAATGGTAGCAGGGTTAGAGTTTAAAAGAACAACCTCAATTCCTTCTTCAGAAAGAGCACGGCAAGCCTGTGTACCTGCATAGTCGAACTCAGCTGCCTGACCGATAATAATCGGACCGGAACCAATTACCAATACTTTTTTAACATCCTCGCGCTTAGGCATTGTGCTTCCCTCCTACCAGATTCATAAATTCATCAAAGATATATTCCATACTCTTGGGTCCCGGTTTACATTCCGGTGCATACTGAACAGTAAAAGCAGGAATACTGTTATAGCGAATACCTTCAACAGTATTGTCATTTACATTGATATGACTCACCGTTGCCACCTTTTCATCCAGGCTTTCTGCCACTACTGTATATCCGCAATTCTGTACGGTTGCAAAGGTCATATCCTTAGCCAGGTCTTTCACCGGCTGATTGGCACCTCGATGACCAAATTTCAGTTTTTCTGTTTTACCGCCCATGGCGATAGCTGCCATTTGGTGACCCAAACCGGTTCCAAATAAAGGTGTACCGGAAGCAAGCAGTTCTTTTATTTCAGCAATTAATTCGGAATAGTCTGCCGGATTGCCGGGACCGCCCGAAAGCATAATGCCATCCGGCTTGTCAGCCAATATATCTGCTGCTTTAGTTGCGGCAGGATATACTGTAACAGCAGCGCCACGTTTCACCAAATATTCGATGATATTTTTCTGCACACCGTAGTCAATCAAAGCGACCTGTAAGGCACCATCACCTACCGTATACTTTTCTTTGCAAGTTACTTCAGAAACCAAAGCACCTATTTTGTATGCTTCAATCTGCTCTTTATAGTTTTCAAACTTAAAGTTTTCATCGGTGGTGATCACGCCGTTCATCGCACCCTGATCACGGATAATTTTCGTGAGTGCGCGGGTATCAATTCCACTGATGGCTACAACATTTTCGCTCAAAAGATAATCTGTTAACGTTTCTTCCGAACGAAAATTATTGGGGTGGGTTGCTACCTCTTTCACGATCATGCCCTTTGCCTGCACTTTACCGGACTGGCAATCGGCGCGGTTAACACCGTAGTTACCGATAATGGGATAGGTCATAGTCACAATCTGACCGGCAAAAGCAGGGTCTGTCAAGGCTTCTAAATAGCCAACCATTCCGGTTGTGAACACAATTTCACCAAGGGCTGTGCCTTCTGCACCGACGCTGACACCTTCAAAAACTGTACCGTCAGCCAGTGCCAAAAATGCTTTTTTCATGGCTTTACTTCCTTTCTGTCTTTTGTATCTTAGCCGCTGAAAGCGGAAACTTGCCAATTAGATATATTGCAGAATATCTTCACGCATACGAATGGCTTCATCACGAGCAGCCTTACCGAATTCTTCCGGCTTGTAGTCGCCCTTCTGCCAAGCACACATAATGCCACGGGAAGAGTTGATGATAGCGCCCAGACCATTTGTATCAAAAGCACCGGCAACATCCTGCGCGCCGCCGCCCTGTGCACCGTAACCGGGCACTAAAATATAGGACTTGGGCATTAAACCGCGGAGTTCTTTTAACTGCTTGGGATAAGTTGCACCCACCACAGCACCCACCGGTGTGTAGCCGTATTTTCCTTCTAAACCTTCTCCCCAACGGGTAACCATAGATGCCATTTTCTGATAAATGGTTTCCTCGCCGACAGTTAAATCCTGCAATTCGCCGGATGAGGGGTTAGAGGTTTTCACTAAAACGAAAATGATTTTGCCGGCTTTATCGCAGTCTTTAACAAAGGGCAGAATACCGTCGGTACCCAAATAACCGTTTACGGTTAAGCCGTCACTTTCCAGTTCGTTTTTAACATCAATGTCACCGGCCATAACGCCGCCTAAGTAAGCTGCAGAGTATGCTTCAGCGGTTTTACCGATGTCGTTACGTTTACCGTCTAACACAACATACATTCCCTTTTCCTTCGCATAAGAAATGGTACCTGCCAAAGCAGCCAACCCGGACAAACCATACATTTCATAATACGCCGACTGGGGTTTTACTGCCGGCACAATATCGCACAAAGAATCAATTAAGCCCTTGTTAAAAGCAAGAAGAGCTTCGCCAACTGCCTGATTGGTTTTGCCGTATTTAGCAATGGCTTCTGCCTGAATATGCTGGGGAATATATTCCCAACGGGGGTCAAGACCTGCCACGGTAGGGTTCTTTTTCTCTTTAATTTTTTCAATTAAAACATCAATAGACATTCTGTTAACCTCTTTCCCTTTATGTTTACTGTAATTTTCCTTCTTTAACAACGATTCTTCCGCCCACAATGGTATACTCCACTTTGCCGTATAATTCCCAGCCGTCATAAGGAGAATTCGTGGACTTGGAAGCAAAATTGTTTACATCCACTGTAAATGGCGTATCAATGTCAAAAATCACAATGTCTGCATCCGCATTTTCTTCCAGACGACCCTTGGCAATTTTTAAAATATCTGCCGGATTGCAGGTCATTTTGGCAAGGAGCTCAGATAGGCTCAGCTTGTCCTTCTTGACAAGATAGGTCACGCCCAGAGGAAGCGCTGTTTCAAGACCAACAATGCCGTTAGCAGCCACTCCGAACTCCACTTCTTTTTCATCGATGTGATGGGGCGCATGGTCTGTTGCCACAGCATCTACTGTGCCGTCTGCCAGGCCTTGAATAATGGCATCTACATCTTTTTGTGTGCGGAGGGGCGGATTCATTTTAGCATTGGTATTAAAGCCTTCGCAGGCATCTTCTGTCAAGGTGAAATAATGGGGGCAGGTTTCAGCTGTGATGCGCACACCATTAGCCTTTGCCTGACGGATAATTTCCACGCTGCCTGCTGTGCTGATGTGGCAGATGTGAATCCGCTTGCCGGTTTCTTTTGCCAAAATAGCATCACGGGCAACCTGCACTTCTTCTGCCGCATTGGGAATGCCCTTTAGCCCTAAACGGGTTGCCACAGCACCCTCGTTCATATAACCGTTTGCCAGGGACATTTCTTCACAATGAGACACAACCAGCATATCAAACATATCAGAATATTCCAGTGCACGGCGCATAATTTCAGGATTGCCTACCGGACTGCCATCGTCAGAGATAGCAACAGCACCTGCCATTTTCATATCGCCGATTTCCGCCAGTTGCTCGCCCTTTCTGCCTTTTGTTACTGCACCAATGGGGAACACGTTGGCACTGCCTACTTTTTCAGCTTTATTTTTCACAAATTCAATTAAAGCCGCATTATCCAGAGCCGGGCTGGTATTGGGCATACAAGCCACAGAAGTAAATCCGCCCATTGCAGCAGCCTTTGTGCCGCTTTCGATATCTTCTTTATATTCCTGACCGGGTTCTCTCAAATGGCAATGCATATCAATGAGTCCTGGAGCTACGATTTTGCCGGCAGCATCAATCACAGTACCTTCTGCTGTCAGATTTTCGCCGATGGCTTTGATTTTTCCGTCTTCTACAAGCACATCACAAACTGCATCCAGGCCACTTGCCGGATCCATCACGCGACCGCCTTTAATTAAAATACTCATCATTAGTTACCTCTCTTTGCCAGAATGTTAAGTACTGCCATGCGAACAGCCACACCGTTGGTTACCTGCTCATCAATCACTGCACGGTCTAAATTAATGGCATCTGTGCATAATTCAATGCCACGGTTTACCGGACCGGGATGCATAATCAGTGCATCTTCTTTCGCAAGCCGCAGGCGTTTTGTGTCTACACCAAAGAACTTGGAGTATTCGCGCATACTGGGAAGCAAGCCACTCTGCTGACGTTCTTTCTGCAGGCGCAGGCACATAACAACATCAGCACCCTTGATGGCCTTGTCAACATCTTCATAAGCCGTAACACCCAAAGTTTCAATATCACGGGGCATTAAGGTGGCAGGACCGCCCAACACAACCTCGGCACCCAATTTATTCAGACCATAAATATTGGAACGTGCCACACGGCTATGCGCCACATCACCAACAATCGCAACCTTTAAGCCTTCAATTCTGCCTTTTTTCTCTTTCATGGTTAGCATATCTAAAAGTGCCTGTGTGGGATGTTCGTTCATACCGTCGCCTGCATTGACAACAGCTGCTTTCACGTGCTGTGCAATCAGGTGGGGTGCGCCGGACATCTGATGACGGATAACAATGACATCAGTTCCCATAACATCTAATGTTCTGGCTGTATCAATCAGACTTTCACCTTTAGCCACACTGGAGCCCGATGCGGTGATATTAGCCGCATTAGCACTCATATATTTAGATGCCAATTCAAAAGAAAGTCTTGTTCTCGTACTATTTTCATAAAACAAAGTAACCACAGTTCTGCCTTGCAGATGGGGGGTCTTCTTTGCATCCTGCACCAGAATCTGTTTCATAATTTCTGCCTGATATAAAATATATCGGATTTCTTCTGCAGAGAGCTCCTTCAGCCCTAATAAATCCTTGCCGGAAAGTTTCATGCTTGCTCCTCCTTATATAAAGGTTTTTCCAAGAAAACCTCATTACGTCCGTCTAATTCTTCAAAGTAAACCTGCACATCTTCGTTGCGGGCAGTAGGCATATTCTTTCCTACATAATCAGCACGAATGGGCAGTTCTCTATGGCCGCGATCAACCATAACCGCCAGTTCAATTTTGGCAGGGCGACCCATTTCCATCACCGCTTCCATAGCAGCCCTTGCGGTACGACCGGTAAAAAGCACATCATCCACTAAAATCAGTTTTTTACCGATAATCATAAAATCTATACTGGTGCCGTTAATCACCGGCATTTCAGACATTAAACTCAAGTCGTCACGATAGAAAGTAATATCCAAAATACCGTTAGGCACTTCTTTGCCTTCCAGCTCCTGCAGTTTTTTCTGCAAGCGATCGGCCATTAACACACCACGACGACGGATACCGATTAAGGCTAAATTATCCACACCTTTGTTCTTTTCGATAATCTCATAAGCAATACGGGTAATGGCACGTTGCATTGCATCTTCATCCATAATAACAGAACGGTTTTTTTCCATAAAGCAGCCTCCTAATTTATAGAAATTTTTGGCAATAAAAAATCCTCACCGCAGAATGCGACAAGGACTTGCAGGCAGACTGATAGCCATGACCAAATAAAAGACTATTTACTGTTGTAAGTACCTTATCAGCATCTCTGTACCGATTTAAAGGTCGTTTTAAATAGTATACCACAAATATTGATTGATGTCTACTTTTTTTTTAAATTTTTTCACATTTTTCATCAGAAAAAATTTGATTTCCTTCAAAATGAAAAACTTTATCGCAAAAATCAAGAGCCGCCTTTTTATGAGAGACCAGAATACAGGTCTTGTCCCGACGTTCTTTCAATGCTTTTAAAATAGCCAGCTCCGTCTGTTCATCCAATGCCGAAGTCGCCTCATCCAAAAGCAGAATCGGTGAATCGTGAAGTACCGCACGGGCAACAGCCAGTCTTTGAATCTGCCCTTCCGAAAGACCTAAACCGCCCTCTCCAAGTACCGTATCAAGACCTTCAGGCAATTCGCTGATAAAATCCCAGATTTGTGCTGTTTTAGCAGCTTCAATCATATTGTCTTCCGACACATTGGTTTTAAAGAATGCCAGATTTTCCCTAATGGAGCCGGACACGATTAGATTGCCCTGAGGCACATACGAAA
>SVJT01000037.1 GCA_015068865.1 Oscillospiraceae bacterium
AGCCGGACAAATATTCCGACCTTTAAATACCAAAACGTCTTTTGAGTTACCACAGAAAATACAAGAAGGCTCATATTTTCTAAGAATAATGGTGCTTCCGTCAACGTAAATTTCTAATGCGTCTTTCTCTGCTATGTCTAATGTTCTTCTGAGCTCAATGGGTAATACGATTCTGCCCAGTTCATCTACTTTTCTCACAATGCCGGTAGATTTCATTGTTTGACCTCCTTATAAATTAAATGGTTGCCTAATTATGATAACACAAAACCCAATTTTCGTCAAGTCGAAAGATGTTACTTTATAGAAAAAAGTTGCATATTTTTTTCAGTATAAATCGAAAGAGAAGTGTGGGTTAATGAAAAATAAAAAATTATAATAAAAAGATAAAAAAATGTTGACAGGCACAAGAGTTTGTGTTATAATATTTTTGTTGTCAGCGAAATGCTGGTGTAGCTCAATCGGTAGAGCAGCTGATTTGTAATCAGCAGGTTACAGGTTCAAGTCCTGCCACCAGCTCCAATCATTTTTTCAAAAGTTTTGAAAAAATGATTGACAAATATATATCCTTGTGCTATAATACATAAGTCAGCACAAGAAAGGCTTTTAGCCAACATATGGAGGGGTTCCCGAGTGGCCAAAGGGGGCAGACTGTAAATCTGTTGTCTTCGACTTCGATGGTTCGAATCCATCTCCCTCCACCATTTTTATAAAAGCCCGATTTCAGGGCTTTTTGTGTTTTTTATATGTTTTCCCGGGATATAGCGCAGCTTGGTAGTACACTTTGGACACATAGTATACTCATTCTTGTTGCACTAGTTTTTAATTTTAAGAAGAATAAAACATAAACATCGGGATATAGCGCAGCTTGGTAGCGCGCTTCGTTCGGGACGAAGAGGCCGCAGGTTCAAATCCTGTTATCCCGACCAAAAAAAGACTTGTCGATTGACAAGTCTTTTTTCAATGAAATAAATCCTTTCAGGGTTTATGAAATGCACTTTGCGCGTGAAATATTGCTTCGCAATATGAAATACGCTGGTTGTGTGGTAGAGGATTTATTTTATTTCATAGAAAGCAAAGCGACATTATTCTTTAACGAATAATGCCGCTTTTTCTGTTAAATGCATCTGGGCTTAACTAAAGCCAAAGTAACTGTTATAGGGGCGTTTTTGCGCTGCCTGCTTAATTTTATGGCGCAATAAATCAAGGGAGATGTGCCATTATTTTTTTCGTTTTAAAATCAGTTTTTCCAAATGGGAGAAATCGCTGTTGCGAATGGTATCAGCAGAGAGAGTAATGGAAATACCGCATTGGCAACATTCCAACACCAAATCGTTTTCTCTCACTTCCACATCAATCATATTAGAGCCGCATTCGCAGTAAAGATTTTCGTTATCGGATAAATCCTGAATTTTATCCAGGGCTTTAAGCATTGTTACACCGTTTTTACCGGTATGCTCTAAACCGCAGGCGGCAATCACTTCTTCAATATATTGTTCGTTTCGGAGAACTGAATTGCGAACAGCTTCATTTCTGCCGATAAAGACCAATCCCACCACCACATTGGGACAAGCAAATTCAATGCAGTCTTTCTTGGCCAGGGACTGAAAGGGCAAAGTAAACTTGTGTACTTCATCGCAGACAATGCATTGGAGCGAAACAACAAAATTATTTTTATTTTCCGGTGCAATCATAACATTAGACTGACCGCAGGAACATTGAATACTAACAGCCTTTGAGCCGGATAATTCAAATATCGAAAAGTCCCCATATGCTATTTCGCCGCAACTGGGACAGCGGTATGCGGCGGTTCTGTTAAAATTAATTACCATTTGGTTCATTGCCTTTCTGCCGGTAATCAATATGAACCGGCGGATTTTCGTACCATTATATGATACTACAAATCCCTCATATTGTAAAGGGATATTTTGATTAGTGTCAAAATTTTTATGTCTATTTACAGAACTTTTCTATGTAGTTATCAATAGCGTTGTTTATGATTCTGATAGAAACTTCCCGACCGCTAACTTCATTTACAGCGGTTTCTTTATTTTCCAGATTTTTATAGACAGTGAAAAAATGACTCATTTCGTCAAATACATGTCCGGGGAGTTCGCTGATATCCTTATACATATTATAGTTAGGATCGTTAAAGGGAATAGCGATAATCTTTTCGTCGTTTCGACCGTTATCAATCATAGAAATAACACCAATGGGGTAGGCTCGAACCAAAGTCATAGGTTCTACCTGCTCTGAACATAACAGCAATACATCCAAAGGGTCGTTATCATCGCCGTAAGTTCTTGGAATAAAACCGTAGTTTGCCGGATAATGAGTCGAGGTATATAGAATTCTATCCAAAATCAAATAGCCGGTTTCTTTATCTAGTTCGTACTTTTTCTTGCTGCCTTTGGAAATTTCAATTACACAAATAAAATCCTCGGCATTTATACGTTTCGGGGAAATGTCGTGCCAGATGTTAGACATAGTAAAAACTCCTTTTTAATACTGATTATAAAGATTGCATATTGTCTGTATAAACTGCTATGAACATATTATATCATTTAAATGATAAAAAATCAAATTATATCAAAGAAGTTTATAGTTAAAATAGATAAAAACCTCGGTAAGCAAAGGCTTTACCGAGGTTTTAAATTTCTAAATTTTATTTGCTTTTGCTAATTCTGTTTTTCTTGCGGTTAACCTGTGCCTGTTTTAAGAATACCCAAATCGGACCTGCCAGTAAAACAGAAGAATAGGTACCGGCCAAGAGACCAACCATCAGAGGAATGGTAAACTGACGAATGGAGGTTACACCAAAGATAAACAGCATAATAACCGGTAACAGAGTGGTAATGGTTGTGTTAATAGAACGGGTTAAGGTTTGCTTAATGCTGGCATTAACTGTTTCAGCAAAGGGAGCCCGTTTGTTTTTTGCATAGTTTTCACGAATGCGGTCAAACACAATGATGGTGTTGTTGATTGAATAACCAACAATCGTTAAGATGGCAGCAATAAAGTTGCTGTTAACAGGAATGCGGAAAATAACATACACAGCCAACATAATCAGAATATCATGCAATAAGCAGATAACAGCAGCTAAACCGGTTCTCATTTCAAAACGAATGGTGATGTAAATCAGCATTAACACAGCAGCAATTAAAGTGGCCTTTAAAGCCTGAGATTTTAATTCGCCACCAACCGTTGCGTCTACGTTATCCACCTGCAGAATAGCACTGTCTTCCAACTCATATTTTTCAATGATAGCTTTTTGCAGCGCTTCGCGTTCCTCAGTACTGATAGGAGTAGTTTTAATGACAACCTGTGTACCGTCGGATTTCTGAGAAGTGGGTTTTACACCTTCTGGTGTTGAATCAATAACCAGTTTGTTTAATTCGTCCAGATTAATATCTTTACCCATTTCAACATACATGGTCATACCACCGGCAAAGTCAACATCCTGTGCAAAACCTCCACATACACCGAATGTAATTGCACCAATTAAAATGATGGCGAGAGAAATGGGTGCAAAAATTTTAAATTTTTCTACAATTTTAAGCACGGTCTTCCCCTCCTTTTCTTGCTACACCGTAGAGAGCAGGGTTAGTAATCTTTAAGCCAACCAACTGCTTCAGCAGGAACTTGGTGATGACAATAGCAGTAAACATGCTGACGATTGTACCAATACCCAACGTGATAGCAAAGCCCTGAATCGGACCGGTGCCGAAGTAATACAATACAACAGCAGCAATCAATGTAGTAATATTTGCATCTAAGATAGCAATAAATGCGCGGTTAAAACCGGCTTCAACAGAGGCACGGATGGTTTTACCCAAATCCAGCTCTTCTTTCATTCTGGCGAAGATAACAATGTTTGCGTCAACTGCCATACCAACAGATAAGATAATACCGGCGATACCGGGCAGGCTCAGGTTAATTCTGAACTGTGCCATAATGTAAGCTACGATAGCAATATAAGCAATTAATGAAATATCAGCTATTAAGCCGGGCAGACGGTAGCAAACAATCATAAAGATTAAGATTAACAAGATGCCGATAGCAGCTGCCATCAAGCTGGTTTCCAGTGCCTTTTCACCCAAGGTAGGTCCAATGCTTCTCAGTTCAACGTCTTTAATAGAGAAGGGCAGGTTACCGGAATTGATTAAGGTTGCCAGTTCGTTGGTATCGGAAGCATCGGTAAAACCACCAGAGATAACACAAGAGGTGGAATTGATGGTTTCCTGAACACGGGGTTTACTGAGTTCCTGTTCGTCCAGCATAATAGCGATATAATTTTCGCCTTCAGGCTTTGAAGCAGCAGCTGCTGTTGCTGCAGCAAACTTATCCTTGCCGCTTTCCTTTAATGTTAATTCAACATAATGTACGGCTGAAGAAGTTTCATTAACCTGTCCGAATCTTGCGGTTGCGCGAGCGACATCCACACCGTCCAACACAGTTTCTCCGGCAGAATTGCGGAAGGAAAGTTTAGCGGTTTGACCTAAAGTCTGAACAGCTTCTTCAGGGTCCTGAATGGCAGGGATTTCTACGCGCACCTTTTTGTCACCCTGACGGGAAACGGTTGCTTCGTTGTAACCCAAAGCGTCAAGACGCTTTCTTAATACGTTTTTAACAGAATCCATTTCTTCATCTGTTGCAGTGTCGGCCTGAGCTTCGTAGGTAATAACAGAACCACCCACTAAGTCTAAGCCTTGTTTAATACCGTTATCAGCATCCAAAGCGGACGGATAACTGATATGCCAGCTTGATAATTGAATGTTAAAGCCAAACAGAGCGATGTAAGCGCTCAAAACGATGACAATAAGAGCAATCACAAGCTTGGTGATGCTTTTGCCCATTTTTAATTTCCTCCTTCGTAAAGTCACATAAGATTATTATATATATTATTTTTCAATTAGTCAACAAAAATCTTTAATTTTAACTAAATTGTAATGATTTTTATTCTTGTTATATTATTAAATTAAAAAAGGAAGAAAAAAGTTGAAAAAAATATTGCACATAGAGATAAAAAATGATATAATACAAAAGTATGTCTATAGGTTTGTGAAATGAAGGGTTTATTATGATGGAAGAATATAATAATCATTTGCCGGACTGTGCTTCATACTATGCCGGTGATTACGGAACGGTTGTCATTGGCGGTGGTCATGCGGGCTGTGAAGCGGCGCTTTCCAGTGCACGACTTGGCATCGCAACCGTTATTTTTGCAATTAATCTTGATTCTGTTGCCAATATGCCCTGTAATCCGTCCATTGGCGGAACGGCTAAAGGTCACCTGGTTCGTGAAATTGATGCTTTAGGCGGCGAAATGGGCAAAGTGGCAGATAAAACATTTTTGCAATCACGAATTTTAAATAAAGGTAAAGGTCCGGCAGTGTATTCGTTAAGAGTGCAGTCTGACCGTCGTGCTTATCAGATTGAAATGAAACACCGTTTGGAGCAAACGGAAAACCTGGATGTGAAACAGGCGGAAATCATTGCTATCCATTGCGAGGAAGGCAAGGTTTGCGGTGTGGTGACACATACCGGTGCATATTATAGTGCCCAAAAAGTGATTTTGGCAACGGGTACATTTCTGAAGGGTAAAATCATTATTGGCGATGTTTCTTACAGTGGCGGTCCCGATGGATTGTTTCCGGCTAACCGGCTGTCGGATAGCTTGCAGGAACAAGGCGTTGTGTTGCGCCGGTTTAAAACAGGAACGCCTGCCAGAGTCAGCCGCAGCAGTGTAGATTTTTCTAAAATGGAAGAGCAAAAAGGGGACGACACCATTACTCCTTTTTCCTTTGAAACAGAAGACCCCGGAGAAAATACTGTTAGTTGTTACCTTACTTATACAAACGAAAATACCCATCAGGTCATTCGCGACAATCTTCATCGCTCACCTTTGTTTGGTGGTAAAATTGAGGGAATCGGTCCCAGATATTGTCCTTCTATTGAGGATAAAGTTGTGCGCTTTGCCGATAAAAACAGACATCAGATTTTTATTGAACCAATGGGTGCACAAACAGAAGAAATGTATGTGCAGGGTCTTTCCAGCAGTTTGCCGGAGGATGTTCAAATTGCTATGATTCGAACCATCAGCGGTCTGGAAAATGTGAAAATGATGCGAACGGCTTATGCCATTGAATATGACTGCGTGGATCCTACAGAGTTGTTACCTACGCTTGAATTTAAGAAAATCAGCGGACTTTACGGTGCCGGGCAGTTTAACGGCAGCTCTGGCTATGAAGAAGCTGCAGCGCAGGGGCTCATTGCCGGCATCAATGCAGCACGTTCAGTACAGGGAAAAGAACCGCTTGTATTAGATCGTTCGGGAAGTTACATTGGCACACTGATTGATGATTTGGTGACCAAAGGTACGCCGGAACCATACCGTATGATGACATCCCGTTCCGAGTATCGTTTGCTGCTCAGACAGGACAATGCAGATTTGCGGTTGACGCCAACCGGATATGAAATTGGTTTAATCAGCAAAGAACGTTATGAACGGTTTTTGCAGAAAAAAGAAAATATTGAAAAGGAAATCAAGCGGTTGGGCACCGTGGTGGTGCCGCCTTCGGATGAAGTCAGAGCATTTTTGAAAGAACACAATTCAGCTGATATAACCACCGGCATCCGTTTGAACGAGTTGCTTCGTCGACCTGAGTTTTCCTATGAGTTATTGGCTTCGTTAGACAGCGACAGACCTTCTCTGACTAAAGCAGAAGCCGAACAGGTGGAAATTCAAATTAAATATGAAGGATATATCAACCGTCAGCTCAGACAGGTTTCAGCCTTCCGTAAAATGGAGGACAAGCTATTGCCGGAAACCATTGATTATCTGTCCATTGACGGATTGCGTATAGAGGCAAGACAAAAGCTGGATAAAATCCGTCCTCGCTCCTTAGGACAGGCCAGTCGTATTTCCGGTGTGAGTCCGGCAGATGTTTCTGTTTTAATGATTTATCTGGAACAGCAAAAAAGTTTACAACAACCGAATCAGAATGAAGAGGGATGAATAATGAGCACAATTAAAAGTATGACCGGCTACGGACGGTATGAAAGCGTAGATGCAGAAAAGAAAATTGTTATTGATTTGCGAAGTGTGAATCATCGCTATTGCGATATTAATGTTAAAATTTCCAGAATGTACGGTTATTTAGAAGATAAAATCAAGGATTATGTCGGTAAACGTGTACATCGCGGAAAAATTGACGTATCTGTGTATTTTGAAAGCTATGTGAGTCAGAACAAGGCCGTTTCATTAGATGAAGGGCTTTTGAAAAACTATTACGATGTGCTGACGGAAATTCAGTCTGTTTGCAAATTAGACAGTCAAATCAGTCTCTCTGATTTGACCAGATTCAGTGATATTTTTATTACTCGTCAGGAAGAACAGGATCAGGAAGCCATTTGGGCAGTGATTGCCGAAGCTTTGGAAAAGGCAGTGGATGATTTTGAAGCAATGCGTGAGCGGGAAGGTGCCCGCATGGCTGCAGACCTTCGTTTGCGTGCAACTAACGTGCTGTCCGAGCTTTCTAAGGTTGAAGAAATTGCACCGAAGCTTTCGGAGGAATATGCACTTCGTTTGCGTGAGCGAATGAAAGAATTCCTGGCTGATACACCGGTGGATGAACCTCGTTTCATGACGGAAGTGGCGCTTATGGCAGATAAACTGTGTGTCAGTGAAGAAATAGTTCGCTTAAAGAGCCATTTTGAAGAACTGGAAAATATTTTAGGCGAAGCAGAGGGAATCGGTCGCAAACTGGACTTTTTGGTGCAGGAAATGAACCGAGAGGTTAACACCATTGGCTCTAAGGCTAATGATTTAAACATTGCCAAGTGCGTTGTAAATATGAAAGCAGAAATTGAAAAACTAAGAGAGCAGATTCAGAACATTGAATAAAGGAAGGAAATAAAAATGAAACTGATTAATATTGGCTTCGGAAACATTGTCTCTTCCGACCGGCTGGTAGCGGTTGTATCTCCGGAATCAGCACCCATTAAGCGAATGATTCAGGAAGCGCGTGACAGAAGTATGCTCATTGATGCAACTTACGGAAGACGTACCCGAGCCGTGATTATTATGGATAGCGACCATATTGTTTTATCCGCCGTGCAGCCTACCACTGTGGCAAATCGCTTGAATGAAAACGGCGAAGTGCTGGTGTATGAAGAAGAGGAGGAAGAAGAGGATGAATAAAAGAGGTCTTTTGATTGTGGTTTCCGGTCCATCCGGCACAGGCAAAGGAACTGTTTGTCAGGCATTGTTACAAAAACGACCGGATATTCATCTTTCTGTTTCCGCCACCACAAGAAATCCTCGTCCCGGTGAAATAGACGGTGTGAATTATTACTTTTTATCTCAGGAAAAATTCCGTTCTATGATTGATGAAAAGGGATTTATTGAATGGGCGTGTTTCTGTCAGAACTATTACGGAACCCCAAGAGATAAAGTGGAAGAACAGCTTTCTGCCGGTCATGATGTGATTTTGGAAATTGAAGTGCAGGGTGCTATGCAGGTAAGAAGCAAATTCCCCGAAGCTGTTTTTGTGTTTGTTATGGCTCCTTCTGTTGAAGAATTAGAGCGTCGACTTTCCGGTCGTGGCACAGAAGCTCCCGAAGTGATAAAAGAACGGTTGAAAACGGCTCTTTGGGAATACTCGAATATGGAAAAATATAATTACATATTATTAAATGATGAAGTTGACGGTGCGGTCGACCGCTTAATCAGCATTATTGAGGCTGAAAAACAGCGGACAGAACGCAACAGTGAAGTGATTCAGGAAGCATTAAAAGCAAAAGAAAGGATTGATTTATTATGATGTTATATCCCTCTATTATGGACTTGATGAAAAAGGCAGGTAACCGCTATTCTTTGGTGATTGCGTCTTCTAAGCGCGCACGCGCCATCTTAGATTCTGCCGGCGAAGGCGAAGAGAGTATTGACGGCGCAAGAAGCATTACCCGTGCTGTAGAAGAAATTGCTGCCGGCGATATTTTGATTGTGAACGAAACCCGTGAGCAGGAGATGGAACGTGAAGCTGAATATCAGGCAAAGGTTGAAGCTTTAGAAGCAGCAGAGCATGCAATGGAAACAGAAACAGCAGAAGCAGCAGATGCAGAATAGGGTGGTTTCTTTGAATATTGGAATCGTATCGCTTGGCTGTGCGAAAAACCTGGTAGATACAGAAGTCATGCTGGGTATTTTGGGGCATGAAGGTTATCAGATTGTAGCAGAGCCTCAGGAGGCCGATGTAATTATCGTAAACACTTGTGCCTTCATTGATTCAGCTAAAGAAGAGTCAATCCAAGCTGTGCTGGAAATGGCAGAATATAAGCAGGATCGTTGTCGGTTGTTAATTGTTTGCGGTTGCATGGCAGAACGCTATCATGATGACATTTTAGCAGAACTACCGGAAGTGGATGCCGTTGTGGGTACCGGCGATTACACGAAAATAGCAGAGGTTATTACCCGTGCGTTTGATGGCGAAAAAGTGGTATTGTACGGTCATATGAATGACGATCTGCCGGAAGAAAGTCGCGTGCTTTCTACACCGGGATATATGGCATATCTGAAAATTGCAGATGGCTGCGATAATTGTTGCACCTATTGTATCATTCCGAAACTTCGCGGTCATTACAGAAGCCGTCAAATGGAAGAAATTATCCGCGAGGCAGAAGAATTGGTGGCCGGCGGTGTTCGTGAGCTTGTTGTTATTGCACAGGATACATCCCGTTACGGTGTGGATATATACGGTTCATACCGTTTGCCTGAATTGTTACGGTCACTTTGTGCAATTCCGGATGTGCATTGGGTCAGAGTGCTATATCTCTATCCTGAAACGATTACAGATGAGTTGATTGAGACCTTCAGAACAGAAGAAAAATTAGTTAAATATATGGATATTCCCATTCAGCATGCCAATGACAGCGTGTTGAAACGAATGGGGCGCCATTTAACTCATGAACAGCTCAACGTATTGATTAACAAATTGAGAACACAAGTTCCCGGAATAGTACTTCGTACCACAGTTATTGCCGGATTTCCCGGTGAAACTGAGGAACAGTTTGAAGAATTGTTGTCTTTTGTGACAGATATGAAATTTGACCGTTTAGGTGCCTTTGCTTATTCTCAGGAGGAGGATACACCGGCTGCTAAATTGGATGGTCAACTGCCGGAAAGTGTAAAAGCAGACCGTGCTGCTAAGGTTTTAGAAGCACAAGCAGGGATTTCTCTGGTGCTGCAAAACGAGAAAATCGGAACGGTGACAGAATGCCTGGTAGAAGGTTATGACGAAGAAAGTCTGATGTATTTCGGTCGTACGGCAGGAGACGCACCTGAAGTGGATAATACTATTTATTTTGTCGCAGAGGATGAACTGTCAATCGGTGAGTTTGTATCGGTGGAAGTTTTAAATGCCGATGCCTACGAATTGGTTGGTCGAGTGATTTTGGAGGGTGATTGCGAATGAATTTACCTAATGCATTAACAATTTTGAGATTTTTATTAGTTCCGGTTTTTATGGTGTTTATGCTTTTGAACGAATTGCCGTATGCTAATATTATTTGTGCTGCAATTTTTGTGTTAGCCTTTTTTACTGATTGGCTGGACGGCTTTTTGGCACGAAAGAATAATCAGGTAACAAATTTCGGAAAAATTATGGACCCCTTGGCTGACAAAGTGTTGGTTACGGCAGCTTTGGTTTGTCTGAATGTTTCCAGTGTGGTTTCTGCGTGGGTGACCGTTATTATTTTAGCCAGAGAATTCATTGTTTCCGGTATCCGGATTTCTGCAGCATCTGAGGGCAATGTAATTGCGGCCAGTATGTGGGGTAAGGCTAAAACCATGTGGCAGTTTATTGCGCTGACCTTGGCAATATTAATCGGTAAAAACTTATATATTGACATTTGCATCTGGTTAGCAGCGGCGCTTACGATTGTATCAGGTATTGATTATTTAATGAAAAACGGAAAGTATTTATCACTGAAATAATTTTAAATTTCAAAAAGGATACCTATAGCGAAGTTAAAGCAGTCCGCATTATTGACAAGTAAAGCCTTTGTGAGAATTAATTTAACGGAAAAATTAGTAAAATTTTGCTTGACAAACCCAAAAACATTGGGTATAATTATAATGTTATATCAGACTATGATATAAATCCTTGCTCTTTGCTCTAAGCAGAGAGCCAAAGTCCAAAAGGAGGTGAAAAAGATGATTGAGGTAATCAACAAGTACGAAACCATTTTTGTGATTGACGCTTCTTTAGAAGAAGAAAAAATCCAGGCTTTAGTTGAAAAGTTCAAGTCATTGATTTCCGGTGCGGGTGAAATTGAATCCGTAGACGAGTGGGGTAAGCGCAGACTGGCGTATCCGATCAATGATTTAAACGAAGGCTATTATGTGTTGATTAATTTCAGCGCTAAGCCGGATTTCCCGCAGGAGCTGGAAAGAATCTACCGTATCACTGATGGTATCCTGCGCGATATCGTGATCAAAAAAGAAGAAAAGAGAAAGATCAGCAAATAACAAAGGGTTTTTGCTGCGAAGGGATGAGATTGTATGAATAAGGTTATTTTAGTTGGCCGTTTGGCTCGTGACCCTGAATTGAGAACAACTCAGTCCGGCACACCGGTTGTTAGCTTTACAGTTGCTTGTGACCGTCGCTTTGTAAGACAGGGCGAGGAACGTCAGGCAGACTTTATCAGCTGTGTTGCCTGGAATAAAACTGCTGAATTTATCAGCCGTTATTTCACAAAGGGTATGCGCATTGCTTTAGACGGTCGCATTCAAACCCGGACATATGATGATCAAAACGGTAATAAACGTTATATTACTGAAGTTGTTGCTGAAGATGTTGAATTTGCTCAGAGCAAAAATGAAGCAGGCGGCAATAGCGGCGGTTATCAGGCTCCGGCTTATTCTGCTCCTGCAGCACCGCAGGCTCCGTCTGCCGATATTGACGGATTTATGCCTGTTGAAGAAGAGGATTTGCCCTTTTAATTTGAAAGGAGGCGTTTTCACGTGGCTGAAAGACCGATGAACAGAACCAGAAAGGCAAAGAAAAAAGTTTGTGCCTTTTGTCAGGATAAAATCGATTATATTGATTATAAGGACGTAGCCAAGCTCAGACGTTTCGTATCTGAGCGTGCCAAGATTCTTCCCAGAAGAATTACCGGTACCTGCGCCAAACATCAGAGACAGCTTACTGAAGCTATCAAGCGTGCAAGACATATTGCGCTCTTACCCTTCAGCGCTGAATAAGTTTGAGTTATGCATAAAAAAGCGATGTAAAACCAAGGTTTTACATCGCTTTTTATTTTATAAGATAAGGGGGTCTGTAGGAACAATGAATCGGCTGTAAATCCAGTGAAAATGCGGAGAAATTTACATTCGACAAAAATCCATATATAAAGATAAATATTGACATTTTGCCCTTGATATGATATAATTTAATCAATTAAATTTCTATGAGGGGAGGGGAAATCATGATAGAAAAAAGAAGCATTGGTATGGCAATACTCTTGTCTATTGTAACTTGCGGTATTTATGGTATCATTTGGTATATTAAGATGGTAGATGAAATTAACACTGTATCAAACCATCCCGGCGATACTTCTGGTGCAATGACGTTTGTATTCTCATTCGTTACATGTGGTATATACCAATTGATTAGTTTTTATAAAATGGGCGAAAAACTGGATGAAGTTGCTGTTAGCAAAGGAATGGCTGCACAGTCCAGAGGTGTTTTATACCTTATATTGGGCATCTGTTGTTTAGGAATTGTGTCCTATGCTCTGATGCAAGATTCACTTAACAAATTAGCTTAATTTTTTATTGCTGCATTGTTATTTAACAATGCAGCAATAATTTTTTAAGGCGTTGGCGAACAATATTAGTGAACAAATAATTCTATCTGTTTAACGGCTTGCTGATGATAAGGATGAAAAATGAAAAAAAGGCTGATTGATGAATTAAAAAAACATATTTTGATTTGCGGCATTGGGATTTTGTATTATTTATGGGTTGTCATTACAAATATTTACATTCCTTGTGTATTTAAAATGATAACCGGGTTGAAGTGCCCCGGTTGTGGTATAACTCATATGATTGTGTCGCTATGTCGTTTTGACTTTTTGGCAGCATTTCAATCAAATTCGCTTCTGCTTGTTATATTACCCATCATAGGGATTTTTTATTTAGTTAAAAAAATTCATTATATCCGATATGGCACAAAGATACTGAATGGAAAAATTACGCACTTTTTTGAATATTTATTGCTTGTTTTAGTCATAATTTTCTGGATTGTCAGAAACCTTCCGCTGAACTGAGACAGATTGTTATAAGTTTAGAAGGGAACTGTTTTGGCTATTTGTAAAGAGGCTGTAGCAAAATAATCGTTTTGCTACAGCCTCTTTTATAAGATAATGCAAATGAGTCCGCCAGAGCCTTCGTTGATGATTTTTGACAGGGTTTCCTGCAATTTCATCTGTGCTTCATCCGGCATACGGCACAGCTTGTTGTGTAAGCCTTCGTTGACCAGTTCGTGAAGGGATTTGCCGAAAATATTGGATTCCCAAATTTTTTTCGGGTCTGTTTCAAACTCTTCCAATAAATAATGTACCAGCTCTTCTGATTGTTTTTCGGTTCCCACAATGGGTGAAACTTCTGTTTCTATGTTTGCGGAAATCATATGGATAGAAGGAGCAGAAGCCTTAAGCTTCACACCGAAGCGGCTGCCTTGCTTCACAATTTCCGGCTCTTCCAAACGAAGGTCATCAATGGTTGGTGTCACAATGCCATAGCCTTTTTGCTGAACCTGGTGGAGAGCATAGGAAATTTTATCATATTCTTTTTTTATTTGCGCCATCTCAGCAAGAAGTGCCATCAGTTTATCCTCACCGTCAATATCAAATCCGGAAGTTTCTTTAACGATTTGATAGAATAAGCCTTCCGGCATAGAAAGAGTAAGAGTAGCGGTGCCGGTACCTAAATTAATTTCACTGATTTCTGCTGACTGAATATATTCATATTCCGTCAAGTGATGTGTTAAACTGTGAAGACTGTCAATTCGGTAAACATTGGCAACGGAGGTTAAAATACAGTTTTCGATGCCTTGTTTTAACCAGTGGTCATCGACTAAAACGTCAATCCATTTGGGCATAGAAATTCTGATTTCATTAATGGGGAACTGGAACAGAATTTTTCTCATAATTACGTTGATTTCTTCCTCTGATACAGTGGCACAGTTTACAGCAAGAACCGGCACGCTGTACCGATTTTCCAAATAAGAACGGAGTTCTTCTGTTTCCGGTTTTTCGGGATATTTTGTGTTTAGCAGAACCACAAAAGGTTTATTAATTTCCTTCAGTTCTCCTATTACACGTTCTTCGGCAGCGACGTAATCTTCTCGTTCAATATCGGTAACGCTACCGTCAGTCGTAATGACAAGACCAATGGTAGAGTGCTCCGTAATTACTTTTTTTGTGCCAATCTCAGCGGCATCTCCAAAGGGAATGGGGTCTTTTGACCAAGGCGTTGAAACCATTCTGGGAGCATCGTTTTCCAAATGCCCCTGCGCGCCTTCTACGATGTAACCGACGCAGTCAATCATGCGAACTTTCATTTTTGATTCAGAACCTAAGGATATTTCCACCGCTTCATTGGGGATAAATTTAGGTTCGGTAGTCATAATGGTTTTGCCGGCGGCACTTTGGGGTAATTCATCTTTGGCACGTTCCTGGCTGTATGTATTTTCAATGTTGGGAATCACCAGAAGATCCATAAACTTTTTAATAAAAGTGGATTTACCGGTTCTTACCGGTCCTACAACACCCACATAAATATCACCGTTTGTTCGTGTTGCAATATCCTGGTATATGTTATAGCTTT
>SVJT01000038.1:0-7045 GCA_015068865.1 Oscillospiraceae bacterium
GGATTCCTCGCCCACAATGTGCTGAAAATCACGAACCATCATGGGGAAGGGATGGGGGCCGAGCACCGAACCGATGCAATAGATGGCATCTTTATATTCTTTGGCATAAGCCTCAAAAGCGGCATCTACAGCTTCTTTTAACGTGGCAAGACCGTGGGTAACCTCCACAACATTAGCGCCTAAAATTTTCATTCTGGCGACGTTGGGAGCCTGTTTCTTAATATCTACAGAACCCATATAAATGTCACATTCCAAACCAAAGTGAGCAGCAGCAGTTGCCAAAGCCACACCGTGCTGACCGGCACCGGTTTCGGCAATCACTTTTTTCTTGCCCATATATTTGGCAAGGAGCGCTTCACCCATACAGTGGTTTAACTTATGAGCGCCAGAGTGGTTTAAATCTTCGCGCTTAGCGTAAATATGTACATTACCAATCTGATTGGAAAGTCTCTCTAAGTGAGTAATCGGCGTGGGGCGACCCTGAAATTCCTTACGGATGCGACGAAGCTCACTGATAAACCTTCTGGACTGGCAGATGTTGAAATAAGCATCGTTAATTTCTTTCATAGCGGCCTTTAATTCGTCGGAAACAAAGCAACCGCCATATCTGCCGAAATATCCCTCATCGTTGGGATAATTCTTAAAATAATTATTAAAATCTACGTCTTTTAAAATCATTTTTCCTCATGTCCTTTCCATCGGAAAACAGTATACATAAAGATTATAACAAAAAAACGGTGAAAAGTCCAGTAAAAATTGCATTTTCTGTACAATTGACAAAATCGGGTGTTGGTGGTATAATTGGCTTGAAAATACGGTTATGTCAGTAGGTGAATGTATGGTTTTAACAATCGATATCGGCAACACCAATATTGTAATTGGCGGTTTTGATGGCGACAAGCTTTCGTTTGTGGCTCGCATTGCCACCAATGCCAACAAAACTGAAGATGAATATGCTACAAAAATCCGCAGCGTGTTAAAGCTCCACGAGGTGGAGGAAACCAATGTGGAAGGTGCTATCATTGCTTCTGTTGTGCCGCCTTTAAACAGCGTGATGAAGCAGGCGCTTTTGATGGCGTATGGCATTAATGCCATTATGGTTGGTCCCGGTATGAAAACCGGCATTAATCTGCATTGTGATAATCCGGCATCGGTGGGGGCGGATTTGATTTGCGCTTGTGTGGCGGCTCATCATATTTACGGCAGCCCGTCTTTGGTGATTGATATGGGCACGGCAACGAAACTTATGCTCATAGATAAAAATGGTGCCTTTTGCGGTGCATCCATCATCCCCGGCGTAAACATCGCCTTAAAGGCATTGGCCAGCGGAACGGCGCAACTTCCTCAAATCAGCCTGGAAGCGCCTAAATCAGTCATTGGCAAAAATACCATTGACTGTATGCGCTCCGGCGTGGTGTTCGGCAATGCCTCAATGATTGACGGCATGATTGACCGGTATAACGAAGAGATGGGGGAGAACCTTCCTGTTTATGCTACCGGCGGACTGTCAAAAACGATTATCAGCCATTGTAAGCACGAAATAAAGCACGATGAGAATTTGGTGCTGAAGGGCTTGAGCATTTTATATAAGAAAAATGAATAATGATATATTCTTTCCTTTTGGAAAGTGTATAAAAAATTTTATGCGTTGCACTGTTGAAGACAGGCGACAGCAAGGAGGAAATTTTTATGGACACAGAAAAGAGGAGAATGTCAACCAAGACCTTGGTGCTGGGTGCCGTGCTTACGGCAATGGTGGTACTGTTGCAGATGTTAGGTTCCTTTATTCATTTAGGACCTTTTTCCATCTCGCTGGTGCTGATTCCCATTGTCATTGGTGCAGGAACCTGCGGTGTGGGTGTTGCTACCTGGCTGGGATTGATATTCGGTATTGTGGTTTTGGCAAGCGGTGATGCGGCAGCTTTTTTAACGGTGGATGTTTTTGGCACCGTGGTTACCGTGCTTGCAAAGGGAACTCTATGCGGACTTTTATCAGGACTTGCCTATAAAGGCATATTGTTTTTGATGAACAAGCGGTCTGCAAGGCAAATTGATGGCATCAGAAAGCTTTACGGTTTATGCGATGATTGCGAGGCGGGTGTCCTGAAAGCGCTTTCCCGTAATAATCAGTATATCGCTGTTTTAGTGGCAGCTGTGGTTTGCCCTCTGGTTAATACCGGTGTATTTTTAATAGGGTGTATGGTGTTCTTTATGGATACGGTGGCAGCCTGGGGTCAGGCGGCAAATTTTCCCAATGTGGGAGCTTATATGATTTTTGGCTTGGTCGGCTGGAACTTTTTGTTTGAACTGGCTATCAACATTATACTGAGTCCGGTGGTTGTAAGGCTCTTGAATATCAGAAAAAAAGCGTGAGTATAAAAGACAAAAGGTCGTAGCATTTTGCTACGACCTTTCAGCGCGTCGAGAAACCTCGACACGCTGAGTAGACGTTGAAAAAGGTAGGTATATTTGACGAACGCAAATTCGTCGGCGTACGATGGTACGGTAGAGTTTGCGTTCGTTAAAAGCAAGAAACAGCGCGGTTTCCTCGACGGAAACCGCGCTGTTCTAAAACTAAAAATATTATTTTTTATGAGCCAGCCTTTTATTATTTTTTCCTGTCGCTTGCGGTAGAACTGCCTTTTTCGACAGTCTGAAAGGTCGTAGCATTTTGCTACGACCTTTTACTATTATAAAAACAATCAGTTTCCCATCCGATGACAATATTCCCCTGCCCTACGATTATCCGGGACAACAGTTCCTTTCTTCGTTTACACATATTGTGATAAAATATGCTCCGGAGTGCTGTAATCATATTCTTTTAACCTTGTTGTTTTTCGCTTGGGGAACCTCATAATATTTCCTCTAATTTTAACACAAAGGTACTCATTTTAATATCAAGAGCATTACAAATTCGATATAAAGTTTCTAAGGTAGGCTTCCGTTCTCCTCTTTCTATGGCACTTAAATGGCTTCTGCCAATGTCAGCCAGTCCGCTTAAAACTTCTTGTGAAACTTTTTTTTGCTGTCTGAAAAATGCGACCGTTTTTCCAACCTTAACAGAATCCAGTGTAGCTATATACATATTCTCACCTCAAGAATAGTATATGGTATTTAGCGGCATGCTTTGCATACATATGTTGACAAATGAATACATATGTGTTAAAATTTACCTATTAAATAATAAAATGGAGGCTAGTAAAATGAAAAAAAGATTACAAGGGTTGATTGCAGGAGTGCTGATTGGTGTGATGCTGACGAGCGGAGGTGTGTTAGCAAAACAAGTTTCTGAAACAATTAATGCAGTTTATATGAATGTAAAATTGGTCATCGACGGTGAAGAAATTACACCAAAGGATGCAAACGGAAATGTAGTGGAACCGTTTATATACAATGGTACAACATACCTTCCGGTCAGAGCTGTTGGGGAAGCGTTTAATAAAGATGTTCATTGGGACGGAGAAACGGCAACGGTTTATGTAGGGGATATTGTCAAACCTGCAAAAGAAGTATTTTTGTATGATAAACCTTATAAAAGTTGTGAAAATATTCGTGAATATATTTCTGGAAAAGAATATAAAGCGTTCAATTTTAAATCTAACTTTAATAACTTTATAGGATTTCAATTTGGATTATCGCCGGAAGGAAATAGAAAAAGCAATGTAGTTTATTCGCTTAATGGGTTGGCAAAAAAAGTTAAGGGAACATTTGCACCTCCAGAGGGAAATGAAGTATATGAAGGTGTAATTAAATTTTATAATGAAAATGGAAAACTTCTTTATCAATCGCCGATATTAAGACCTTCTGTGAACCCGATAGAATTTGTATTTGATACTCACAACTGTTTAGAATTAAAAATAGAATTTGAAATTAAAGGTAAAGAAAATACTGGATATGGCTACTGTGCAATAAATGATTTTGCAATAATTACAACAGATTATTAAAACATCTTACAAAAAACGGCTGAACGAATTTATTCGTTCAGCCGTTTAAGTTCATTTGCAAATTATAACGTCACAGTAAAACCAAAGGTATCTTCAATTTTGCCGCCCTGGATGCCGGTGATGGTATCATACAGCTTCTGGGAAACAGGACCGATTTCGTTGTTGTTGATAATCATTTTCTTGCCGTCCCAGCAGAGCTCACCAACGGGAGAGATAACAGCGGCGGTACCGGTACCGAATACTTCTTCCAGCTTGCCGTTTTCGTAAGCTTCGTAAACTTCCTGAATGGAAATTCTTGCTTCTTTGGCATCGATGCCCATTGCGTTTAACACCTTTAAGCAGGAGTTACGGGTGATGCCGGCCAAGATGCTGCCGTTTAATGCAGGGGTAACAACCTTGCCGTCGATTTTAAAGAAGATGTTCATAGCGCCAACTTCTTCGATGTATTTTCTCTCTACGCCGTCCAGCCACAGAACCTGTGTATAGCCCTTCTTTTCAGCTTCTTCCTGAGCCTTTAAGCTGGCTGCATAGTTACCGGCGGTTTTAGAGAAGCCCATACCGCCACGAACGGCACGAACATATTCATCTTCAACATAAATTTTAACCGGGTTGAGACCTTCTTTATAGTAAGCACCAACGGGGGATAAGATGATGATGAACTTATAGGTAGCGGCAGGATGAACGCCTAAGAACGGATCGGTTGCAAAAATGAAGGGACGGATGTACAGTGCAGTGCCCTGACCAACGGGGATCCATTCTTTATCTAAATCAACTAAAGTTTTAATTGCTTCCACAGCGAAATCCACATCAATTTTGGGGATGCAAAGACGCTCATTGGATTCATTGATACGGTTCATGTTGTCGTAAGGACGGAACAGTAAAATCTGGTCGTTTGCGCCCTTATATGCTTTTAAGCCTTCAAATACAGTCTGACCGTAGTGCAGGGTAGCGCAGGAAGGATCTAAAGCCAGAGGACCGTAAGGAATGATTTGCGGATCGTGCCAGCCCTGTTCTTTGGAATAATCCATCACAAACATATGGTCAGTGAAAAATTTACCAAAACCTAAAGAATCAACAGGGGGTTTTGCCTTAGGTGCTGTTGTTTTTGTAATTTTAATTTCCATTGTATGTAGCCTCCTAAAAATATCAATTTAAAATTATTATACTGCTTTTTTTAAAGTTTGTCAATCCATTGGATTTTACCTATAACTTAATTTTCTGTGAAATACTTTTTTGTTGAGATTACGCGCAGAAATTGCTTATTGTTTTACAGAAAAACTCCGCATTATACGAGCGTATAATGCGGAGTTTTAAAATTTGTTCATTCATAATGACCGATTGGCTTGCAAGCGTTATGATACTTTTCTCCACCTGCTACATATACTGTTTCCTTATAAAACCCTTTGCCGCACTTGGCACACTTTTCGCCCCAGTCAAATACAATAGACAGAATAAAACCAACAAAAATAGCGACAACGAAAACCACCGTCAGAATGTTTTTTACCTTTTCGCTCATATTTGCACCCCTTCATTGCACTTTATTATCTATACTATAGCAAAAACACACCCAAAAGTCAACAATTTTTACAATTTTTGGCATGGTCCTCTGTTGGGGTTATTGCCCTCTGGTGGAGAACCTTAAAGAAGGAAAAATCAACATATTTAAATATGTATCCATTAATTCTCTTTTTATAGGGATTTTTAACTTTTTTTGTTTCCTTTCGAGAGAATGCGGAAGACGGTGGGAATTAACGCGATGGATACTGTCATTAAAATAATACAGATTAAAGCCTCACTGCCGCACTCTAAAAACATTTGGTAATCACCCCGGACGGCATAGGCAGTGGTGCGAAACAGCGCAATGCCCGGCACTAAGGGGTAAATGCCCAAAACCAGAAAATTATTTGCCGGTAATTTGCAAAGCCGTGCCAACAGTTCAGATAACAACGTCAGCACCAAAGCGCTTAGGAAATAACCGATTTTTGCTTCGGGACAAAGGAGATACACCACATACCCGAGGGCACCGGCGGCACCGGCAATCAAGGCGATTTTCGGTTTGGTGTTTAATGATAATCCCACAAAGAAGATGACAACAGTACAGACTATGTATTGATACAGATAATTCATTTACATCACCCCCAAAAGGTAAATGCCGGCGGCACCGATGCCAAGCCCCACAGCAATCATCATCGCTTCTGCCGCCCGGGACACACCGGAAATTAAGTCGCCGTTAATGGCATCGCGGATGGCATTGACTGTTGCCACACCGGGAAAGAGGGGGAGCATGGAGCCAATGACAACCACTTCGTGCTGTATGTTGGGTAGAAACTGCCGAACACCCAGCATGATTAAGGTAGGCACCAAACCGCCTAAAATACTGTTAAAAAATTGATACATACTCACTTTGCGGAAAAAAAGACCCGTAAGCTGCGCTAAAAAACAGCAGATAAAACCAAAAATCAGTTCTAAGATACCGCCTTTTAATAAAAGTGAAAATACACCGGCGGCTGCAGCCGTAGCCAACAAGGTTTGGAACGTATTCAAACCGGGTGCATTGTCTAAAGCATTTAAGGAGGAAAGAGCTTCTTCCGGCGTTAATTTACCTTCCGATACTAAACGGACAATGCTGTTGACCTGTTCAATTTTTCCCAAATGGGTCGAACGGTGGCGGATGCGCTTACAGCCAGAAATGGTTTGCCCTTCGCCATTGTCGATTTCAATAATCACCATGGTGGGTACGGCGAAAATGCTGATTTCACCTTTGCCTAACCGGTTGAACATATAAAGAGCCGCATCTTCGGCACGGTAAGTCTCGGCGCCGGATTCCAAAAGAAGCTGACCGGCACGGAGTAATACATTTAAAACAGTTCTGTCCTGCATAACAAGTTCCTTCCTTTGGTGTTAGAATAAACCGCGGATTTTACCGTCGTCGCTGACGGTGATGTTATTGGCAGCAGGAACAGTGGGGAGTCCCGGCATCGTCATAATATCACCGCAGTATACAGTCACAAAACCGGCACCGGCATAGAGACGGACGTTACGCACTTCAAAGGTAAAGTTTTCGGGGCGACCCAATGCTTTGGCATCGTCTGATAGAGAAT
>SVJT01000038.1:7055-14297 GCA_015068865.1 Oscillospiraceae bacterium
TATTGGGTTTTAGCCATGCAAACGGGCAGATGACCATAGCCTGATTCCTGCAGATGAGCCAGCTCTTTTTTGGCATTGGAGGAATAGCTTACAGCGGCACCACCATAAATTTTTGTAACAATGGTTTCAATTTTTTCTTCTAAGGTTAAGCTATCTTCGTATAACAAGTGGAATTGGGAAGGGGAATGTTCAATTAAATCCACAAGCTTCTGAGCCAGGTCTATGCCACCTTCGCCGCCTTTTTCAAACACTTCGGAAAGGGAGAAGGCAACGCCGTGTTTTCTGCAGCATTCTTCAATTAAAGCAAGCTCAGCATCGCTGTCTGAGGCAAAACGGTTAATGGCAACCACAACGCCTACACCAAATTGCTGCAGATTTTCAATGTGTTTTTCCAAATTGCAAAGACCGCGCTGTAGCGCCTCGGTATTTTCTTCTTTTAACTCGGTTTTGGGAACACCGCCGTTATATTTTAAAGCACGAACAGTCGCAACCAACACGGTTGCATCCGGTTTTAAGCCGGCTTTACGGCATTTAATGTCAAAGAATTTTTCAGCACCCAAATCGGCACCGAAGCCTGCCTCAGTAATAACATAATCAGCCAAATGCAGAGCTGTTTTGGTGGCACGGATGCTGTTACAACCGTGGGCAATGTTGGCAAAAGGTCCGCCGTGCATTAAGCAGGGGGTTTCTTCTAAGGTTTGCACCAGATTGGGTTGCAGAGCATCTTTTAAGAGGGCGGTCATAGCTCCTTCTGCCCGAATGTCGGCAGCGGTTACATCCTTGCCGTCATAGGTCTGACCGATGATAATGCTGCCCAAGCGTTTTTTAAGGTCGGCAATATCAGCGGCAAGGCATAAAATGGCCATAATCTCTGAAGCAACGGTTATGGTAAAGCCGTCCTCACGGGGAATGCCATTTTTACTGCCACCCAACCCCACAACAACCTGACGGAGAGCGCGGTCGTTCATATCCAGCACGCGCTTGAAGCTGATTTTTGTGGGGTCAATGCCCAGGCTATTTCCTTTGGTAATGTGGTTATCAATCATAGCGGAAAGAAGATTGTTTGCCGCTGTGATGGCGTGCATATCTCCGGTGAAGTGCAAATTGATATCCTCCATGGGAACTACCTGTGCATAGCCACCGCCGGCAGCACCGCCTTTAACACCCATCACGGGACCTAAAGAGGGTTCTCGGAGAGCGATAATGGCTTTCTTTCCGATTTTCGCCATGGCCTGACCTAAACCGACTGTGGTGGTGGTTTTACCTTCGCCGGCAGGGGTAGGGTTGATGGCGGTAACCAGAATCAGCTTGCCGGTAGGATTGTTCTTGACTCTCTCTATACATTCTTCGGAGAGCTTTGCCTTATCGCGACCATAATAGATTAATTCTTCTTCCGAAATGGATAATTGATCCGCAATCTTTTTAATATGTACGGTTTGTTTCTCCTGTGCAATTTCAATGTCGCTCTTCATAGTGTTTGAGCCCCTTTCTTGTGTATGACTTTTAAGATGGAGGACTGTCGTTAGACAGTCCGGTTGTTACTGTTTGTTTTCTTCTTTGTTTTTCTCAATTTCGCTGTATAAATATTCTAAAGCCTGTGCAATGCCGCCCACTTCATCAATGAGACCGTGTGCAACAGCTTCGTCACCTAAAATGATACACCCCACATCGTTGGCAATTTCGCCAGTTTTCATCATCATTTCGGTAAAAACTTCTTTTTTGATGTGAGAATTTTTCACCACAAAATTAACCACCCGTTCTTGCATTTTGTTGAAATATTCATAGGTTTGGGGAACGCCGATCACGGTGCCGTTCATCCGGATGGGATGGATGGTCATGGTGGCAGAGGGAACGATAAATGAGCGCTTGGCCGAAACGGCTAAGGGCACACCGATGCTGTGACCGCCACCCAACACTAAGGATACGGTTGGTTTGTTCATACTGGCGATCATTTCAGAAATGGCAAGACCTGCCTCCACATCGCCGCCTACGGTGTTTAAAACCACCAGCAGCCCGTCGATGCGTTCATCCTGTTCTATAGAAACCAGCAGGGGAATCACGTGTTCATATTTTGTGGATTTGTTCTGAGAAGGGAGCAGCATATGCCCTTCCACTTGTCCGGCGATGGTCAAACAATGAATGTTTCCCCGGGAATTCTGCACATCAGTCATTCCAAAGTCTTTAATATTTTGTGCGTTTTCTGCCGGACTGTTGTTTTCTTCGTTTTCCGTTGTGTTTTGTTTGCTTTCATTTTCCATCATATCAACCTCCTTTTTGTATCAGTATGGCTGAAATAATGGGTTTTTATGCAAAATCAAGGAGTCTTACTTTGAAGCAAAGCTTCTTTTTGGCTTCGGGAGAGAGCTTTGATGGCGCATTCCCGTTTTAAGGCAGAGGATTTATCCTCAAACTGTTCAGAATATACCAGTTCTACCGGACGGCGGGAACGGGTATATTTAGCACCCTCGCCTTCGTTGTGGGTGCGGAGCCTTTTTTCTATGTCTGTTGTCCAGCCGGTATAGTAGGTACCGTCAGCGCATTTTAACATATAAACATAATGCATAACGCTTATTCTCCTTTAGGGAAAGAAGATGGTGTTTTTGTGTTTGCGGTCAAACAGTTGATTATACACCAATGCGTGATATTGGGCTAAAGCATCTTTTTCTTCAGAAGAGGCTTCGTCATACTCAATAAAGGATTCCTTTTCTTTGGAATAAAATCCTCGGGGATTCATTGCCGGAATGGTTTGCTCTATGTCGGCGAGGAACCGCTGATATGGGGAAAGGGGCAATCCTGCAGCGTTAAAAAGATGCAGGGACAGATAATTTAAGCTGGTGCAGGGAATGTCTTTTTCGGGGATGTCGAAGTTTGCCCAAATGAAGAAGGGAACAGTGTAATGGAGCTGTTGTTCCGGCAAGGTTTTAAAGTTGCTGCCGTAGATTTCATCAAAGAATCCGCTTTCCAATTGAGGCAAATGATCTCCGAAAAACAGTACGATGGTGGGTTCTTCCCGCAGTTCCAATTCATGCAGGAAATATTCCACAGCCATATCGGTTTCGTGAATCAGGTTTAAATATTGTGTTGCCAATGGGTATTCTTCATCACGTCCCATCAGTTGGATATGTTCAACAAAGTCTTTGCCTTTATAATCATAACCGCCGTGGTTTTGCATGGTTACACCGAATAAAAATAATGGTTTATCTCCTTCTTTGTAATCCAGATTTGCTAAAACATAGTCAAACATATCCCGGTCACTTGTATAATAGCGGACAGGATAATTTCTTGCATAGGCTTCGGAGAAGGTCACCTGGTCAAAACCGAAAAGAGGATAAATGGTATTACGGGACCAACCGTTGTTCCAATAGGGATGGGTTCCTAAAGATTGATATCCGTAAGACTCCAGAATGTTAACCAAGGTGTGGGTTTTATGGTTGATATATTGCTGATAGGGAACAGAAAACTCCGGAAAAAATGCGATAGAGTGTCCTGTTAAAACTTCAAATTCAGAGTTGGCAGTATTACCGCCGAAAACGGAGCTGACAGCATAGCCACGGACGGTGTTTTCGGATAATGAGTCTATAAAGGGTGTAATTTCCGCGTTTGTGTTTAAGTCGCCGAAAATTCGTAAATCAGAAAAGGATTCATTCATAATAATGACGACGTTGGGGAGTTCTTTGTCTTCGGGAATGGGATCGGTTACTAAGTATTTTTGAGCCAGCTGTTCAATGTTTGCAAGACTGTAATTTTTAGGTTTTTCAATAGAAGAATCACGAATGCCCATATAGACATTTATATAAAAACCGTTTAGTCTCGTTCCTTCGCAGGCCCATGTTTCCGTATGAAACTTTGCGGTCATGGGCTTTAACAGAAGAACGACCAGAATGACAACCGCGGCGCCAATGGCACGCGGCAGAATACGGGGGAGTTTCGGAAGCTTCGGCAGGGTGAAGCCGATAAAGAGAACGGCAACCCAGCGAACGACCACATAAACCATATTCAGCGTAATTTCAGCGTGATATTTGCCGGCAACATTAATGGCGGTCTGGATGGATAAAATATCCATAAAGCCGAATTCTCTGCCCCGGAACTGATAGACGAAACCGTTTGTTACAGCCAGGGCGATTAAGATGAAGGTGCCCAGGTTAATCGCCAGTTTTGGATTTGTCGAAAGGGCAAAAACAGCTGTAATGATAAGAAGTATGCAAAGATAATTCAAATAGAAAATACTTTTTGATTCGTATGTATGATTGACTAGGTTCAGGGTATAGGACGGTGCAATTTTTGTAAGCCAAATGGCAAACAGAGCCCAAAGGGCAAACAGGATATAAGAGATCCATGTTTTGGGCATAGAAAGCCTGACAGCCCCAAAGGAAAGAAACAGAAGCGCGTAGAAAACAGCACTGTTCCAGGATTTAAACAGAGCAAAAATAATAAATGAAATGATGGCAAGGGCAATGCCGATGAGGCACTTCCATTTGTCAAATTGTACATATTGTTTTAATTTGTTCATTCGTAAAAATCCTTTCGCGGTTGATTTGTGTGTCACCTGTTAGCTGTTTTGGAAGGGTTAGGGCTGTTTAGTGTTTTGGTTGATTTAATAATCATATATATTGCCATTATAATGACAAAAATTGAAACAATACCGCCGGATATCCCCAAAAACAGCTTTCGTGTTAACGCTGACATGGTACCGTCGTTGAACGTAGTCAGCATTGTGGATTCGAGCGTAAGCATTGAGGCACTTGCTGAAGCAAGGCTGATTGCTTTTGAGGCAGAATAGACAGGACTGTTATATTTTTTATATTTTACGGTGTTAACAATAGCGACGGTGAGAGAGGCAAAAGTATATGTCGCCATAGTAATGGTGGTGATTTCGTGGTGATGAAACGTTCTGTCCCAATATACCATAAAGAAAATTATGAACGCAAGCGACAGGTTCATCACAAGGAAGATGATACCGCAGATACGGTATTTTATAAGTTCCTTCGTTACATTTTCACCGGGCATATATTTTCTTGTGTGACCAACCAGGATAAAGCGCATCAGGGCAAGGGAAACGTAATATCCCGCCAACGAATAAAACCAAAAGGAGCGGTGCCAGAATCCGAGCCCCAGTTGAAGAAGAGCATAGGCAGTGTTCCAAACCAAAGCTCCGTAAAGGGAAACGTTTATTCTGAGTCTTTCATCCTGTTGCCACTTTGTTGTATATTTGTTTTGTTGCAGAAATGCTTTAATGCAAAGTATGAGACGTGGAATCTTCATACACCATACCATTAGCGTATAAGCGGAAAGAGCGTATGAAGTGATGGCACAAACCGATTCTGTATCCAAAAAAATCATAGAACATATAAGAAATGTTGCAGAAATCGGAATCAGTAAAATCCTTATGGCAATATGAGGAAAGAGTAATGATTTTCCGAGCTTTTTCCAATTCATATAGCGTCCTCCATAATCTCCGGTTAATCGATGCTCTTTTCTAAATGGTTTTAATCCTTTCGAAAAATCACCTCTTGACAGTGCGGAACTGTAGTTACTGTCAGAGAATTTTGGTTGTCGCGTTTAAGCACAGTGTAACTGCTTAAACGAGGGTTGTAAGGTATTCGCGACTCTATTTGTTTAGCTTTTTACTTATAATTCGACAAGCTATGCTGATTAATGTCATGATTAAAATAAAACCAATGCAAACCTGAACTTCAAAACTTCCAACAGCTAATGTTTCGGTATCTGAGCTGATATTATGATAATATAACCATGTATTAATTTTAATACTTGTCACACTTGAAATCAGCATTGCTGAATTCAAAATTACGAATGATAATATCTTTTTTGTCCATTTGTAATTGACTGTGTTTAATAAAAATTGAAGACCTGGGAGCACAAGTGTAATAGCGAGACCCCCTCCATATAAAAAGCAAGTTAAAAAGAAAGGGATAATATTAAGCAATAATGCCAATACATATTTTTTCATAGTATTATTCCTTTCTGCCTTTCTTTGTATCAACGATGTCATAAACTGATATAATTTTAGGTGTTAATGTTTTTGCTCTTGTCCTAAGATCGGAATCTTTCATTGTTTTTCTCCTTTTGGTGAAGTTTTTGCTTTCATCAAGGAGTACTTATTCTTCTGTGAGTAGATTTTCCATATGATTTAAGACTTTTATTATATTGCCATTCATACAATTTTTCAAGTGTTCGTTACTCGCCCCGCCACTTGCATAATCCATACGCTGCAGGAAAACAATAAAACATACACACTCGTCAAACTGCATTAAATTCAGATGATTCAAAAATTCTTTGACCTCATCTTTTTTGACGTCAGAGTCAACACGACTTAAACCACGTTCGATGAGAGAATAATAGTCGGGACGTCCAATTGTATGATAAAGGATATTCATATAATCACAATACAGCATATGTATATCCATATAAGTTTTTCTGTATTTTTTCATTTGTTCTTCTTTTACTTCGGGTAACTTTGTAAAACCGCCGTATTCCTCAAAATAATATGGCAATGTATGAGCAGTTGAAAAAGCAAGATGTTCAGGAGAACATATGTTTTTGAATGATTTTATAACATTTAATAAAAAATGTTTTTTGTATATTTGCATTTTCGAATCAGATGTCATCACAATTGTTATATGAGGGCAATCTTCATGGGCTACATACCATTCCCATATAATTGTCATTGCTATTTCTGCAGCACGCTCTGTCGGAAAAGATTTTGAACCTGTTCCAATAGCTGGAAAAGCAATAGAATTTATATTGTTTTCTTTTGCAACATCCAAACTGTTTACATAACATGCGGCTAAAAGGTATTCTGCATCCTGACTATCCTTTTCCCACATAGGAACAGCTGTATGAATAACATGTTTAGCAAAAAGATTTCCTCCGCTTGTTAGCGTGACTTGGCCCACCTGACAGGGAGCGTTATTTTTACACATATTATCAAACATTTCTCCTGCGGCAATATGTATTGCTCTGTCAATCCCACCGCTTCCTGATAATCGTGTATCTGTTGGGTTTACAACGGCATCAACATGACAGTCGCAAATATTTCCAATCTCAAAAGTAATCATAGTTTCTCCTTTATCATTCCCTACATAGCAACACGACGCACTCCACATGTGTTGTGTGGTGTCTGCGACAGTGTTATCACTCAATCCTTTATTTCTATTATAAAATGAATGTTTACTTTCTTTTTTTCTGAGTTGTTTTGAATTTCAACATTTTTTGCAATATATT
>SVJT01000039.1 GCA_015068865.1 Oscillospiraceae bacterium
ATAGAAAGAACACCTACATAACCCATTTATGGGTAGCTAGTAGTAATTGCATGGCTGGCAGGCCAATAAAAAGCGCACTTGTGCGTAGCCAGTAAAGGGTAGGGCTATGCCCGAAAATGAAATACCCCCCCCGTTATACGGGGGATATTTATTGTCATTCGACGGTTTTGATCATCTTTCACGTTCGTTCCGAAGTAAATTAAATTTTGTGCGTTCTGTGCCATTTTCTATAGCCTTTTTTGTCTTTCAATTTCGGCTTCCAACTTAGGATGCGGATCCTCCCATCCTTTTGGCTTGATAGTTTTGCCATCAGGACCGTAATGGGGTTTTCCGTCTTCCCATAATTTGGTCATGTTGGCAGTGTGAACAATTTCAAATAAAGCATCTGGTTTGATGCCCATTTCCACCAAGGTGCCCAAAGCAAAATACATCACGTCAATCATGGCATCGGCTTGTTCAACAATGTCTTCTGCCTCTAAAAATTCGTTGATTTCCTCCAACATCCAGTTATAGCGTTTTTTGGCGCGGTCGGCATCCATTATGGTCGGTGTTTCTTTGTAAGGATGACCGAATTTTTCCTGAAAATCTTTCACCATTGCCCATTCTTTATTCATTTACGATCACCTGTCCTTTGGTAACATATATTCAATATTTTACAACAATTCAGGCAGAATGTCAATGAAGGGAAAAAGAGCCTATGCTTCATTGACATCCATTGAAACTGTTGATATAATACATTATAGAAAAGTTATTTTGCAAGAAGGGCGGTATGACCGTTGAAAATATTAGCCGTAGGTGATATTGTTGGTGACGCGGGAACAGAGATGTTTCTGTCGAATATAGAACAAATAAAACGTCAGTATGCCATTGATTTCTGTATAGTCAATGCAGAGAATGCCTGTTCCGGTAACGGTATCAGTCGTAAAAAAGCAGAAATGCTTTTGGGAGGCGGTGCCGATGTGCTCACGTTGGGGAATCACACCTTCCGCCAGAAAGAGGCAGCGGCACTTTTGTTGAACAATCAGCGAGTGCTTCGTCCGCTGAATTATCCGCAAGGAACGCCGGGTCGCGGCGCTGCGGTGTATCAGGTGGGGAATGTGAAGATTGGTGTGATTAACGCGTTGGGGCGGATTTATATGGACTATATGGATTGTCCGTTCCGCGGTATTGATAAAGCTTTGAAAAATATGCAAGCTGATTTGATTTTTGTAGATTTTCATGCAGAGGCCACCAGTGAAAAAATCTCTATGGGCTGGCACTTAGACGGTCGGGTGACAGGGTTGTTCGGTACCCATACCCATGTGCAGACGGCTGATGAGTGGGTGCTTCCTAAAGGAACCGGATATATCACAGATTTGGGCATGACCGGTCCGGTTTATTCCTGTCTTGGCGTGAAGAAAGAAATTACATTGGAACGGTTTATCCAATGCATTCCCAAACGGTTTGAATTTGCTGATGGAAAATGCCGGCTTTGTGCCGCTGTGTTTACGGTGGATGAACAAAGTGGGAAAACCTTATCTGTAGAAAGGGTTTGCGTTGATGGATAAACATTCTTTGCGGCAGATGTTTTTGCAAAAAAGAAAAGAAACAGAACCGGAACTGCGGCATAGGTGGTCGCAACAAATTGAAAAGCATGTTTTGGATTTTGTGCGTGAACATAATTTTCAATGCGTTATGGTATATGCTGCCTATCGCGACGAAGTAGAAACAGAGAGTTTGATTCGGAAAATGTTGGAGAACGGCGTAACCGTCGCTTTGCCTAAATGTTATGAAAAGGGGCAGATGTCTGCCTATCGGATTAAGGAGTTTGGAGAGCTGTCTCCCGGAAAATTCGGCATATTGGAGCCACCGGAAGAATGGCTGATGGAACCTTCGGCATTTGACCTCGTATTAGTGCCCGGATGTGCCTTCGGTCATGATGGTAGCCGTTTGGGATATGGCGGTGGGTTTTATGACCGATATTTGCCAAAATGTACACAGGCAAGGCTGTTGGGCTAAGTTATGAAATGTCTGTTGTCGATGAGTTGCCGACAGAAAAACTTGATATTTTGATGGATGCTGTTATCACGGAAAACGGTGTTGTGAATAAAGTGTAAAAAATTTAATCGTGCATTGCAAATATGAGAATTTTATGTTATACTTAAAATGGTTGTATATTCTTGTTTTGCAATATTGCAAAAATTGAGTTTAAAACTAATGAAAATAAAGAAAAGAGGATAAAAATGGACGTTTTTCTGGAGTATTTAATGAAAAAGAAGCAAACCGGTATGGATGTATTAAAACAGTTGGGTTTGATTCTGGCAGGCATCGTGGCTTCTTATATTGTTATGGTGATATTTTCAATGCTGGGCAGTTTTTTTGCATCATACACACTGTTAGCCGTAGCCGGAGTGTTTTACGGAACCTGGGTGTTGCTGCGCAATTACAAATTGGAATATGAATATATTTTCACAAACGGAGATTTGGATATTGACGTTATTAAAGCGCAAAAAACAAGAAAACGTCTGACGAGTTTGCAGTGCAAAAAAATAGAAGTCATGGCTTCTGATAAAAATATGACTCATAAGCGCAGCTTTGAAAATGAATCGATTTCTAAAAAATATAACGCAGTATTTGACCCGAATCTGGGCGGCATTTATCATGTTCTCTTTACATATGACGGTGAGAAAAGATTATTGACATTCCAGCCACCGGCAAAGCTTTTAGAAGCAATGAAAAAGTTTAACCCTCGTTGCGTGTTTGTGGATGAGGAAGATTTAGTAGAGGAATCAGTTGAAGATAATGAATAAACGTGGCTTGCAGAAAGGGCTATTATGAAAGCGGAAATTATAGCAGTCGGTACCGAAATTTTAGTGGGTGATATTGTAAACACCAACGCACAGTTTTTATCCAGAGAATTATTTAATCTGGGGATTGATATGTATTATCAGACTGTGGCGGGGGATAACCCTTTGCGCCTTACCGAGGCGATTCGGTTGGCTTTTGGCAGGGCAGATATGGTTATTTTCTCCGGCGGTTTAGGACCGACAGAGGACGATTTAACGAAAGAAACAGTGGCGGAATATTTTGATGTTCCGCTGCTTTTTCATGAAGAAATAAAGGATGAGATTAAGGAATACCTGAAGGGTTATGCCAAAAACGGCTATCCGGAAAGTAATTGGAAACAGGCTTATATTCCGGAAGGGGCTATGATTCTGCATAATCAGAGAGGAACGGCACCGGGCATTATTTTGGAAAAGAACGGAAAAATTGCGGTGTTACTCCCCGGACCTCCGAGAGAACTGTTGCCCATGTTCACAGAACAGGTGGTGCCCTATCTGCGGGCAAAATCTGATTTTGTGATGGAATCGAAGGTAGTGCGTCTCTTTGGTATCGGTGAGGCAAAGGTAGGCGAAATTGTTTGCGATTTAATGGAAGGCAGCAACCCGACGGTGGCACCCTATGCCAAGGATAATGAGGTAACATTACGCATTGCGGCCAAAGGAGAAACAAAAGAGCAGGCTGAGGCGCTGATTGAAACCGTACAAAAGGAAATAGAAAACCGTTTGGGCGATTATATTTATGGCTATGACGAGGAAAATATGCCGAGAACAACAGCGGCACTATTGATGGAGAGACAGTTGACCGTTGCTTGTGCTGAATCCTGCACGGCAGGACTGCTAACCGCAATGTTAGGGGATATTCCCGGTATATCCTCAGTACTTTCAGAAAGCGTTGTGACGTATTCTAACGAAGCCAAGATGAAGTATTTGGGTGTTTTACCGGAAACCCTGGCATCTTTTGGGGCTGTCAGCGAAGAAACGGCACGGGAAATGGCAGAGGGCATCCGCAAAACGGCAAGTTCCGATATTGGAGTTTCTGTGACGGGGATTGCCGGTCCCGATGGCGGAACGCCGGAAAAACCGGTTGGGCTTGTGTATGTTGGTGTGAGTTACCGCGGGGAGGTAACGGTGAAAAAGTTGAATTTACATGGCGATCGCACAAAGGTGCGGCGGGGCACGGTGATGCATGCGCTGAATGCTGTTCGTGAATGTGTATTAAAAAATGAGAGATAGAAAATTAAGAAAAGGGGAAAGTGAAATGTTAGATAAAAAAGGTGATAAAAAGGGCATGACGCCGGTTGTGCAACGCACGGATAAAGATGAACGGAACGATGCTTTGGAAATGGCAATGAAGCAGATTGAAAAAGCATATGGTAAGGGTGCTATTATGCGTTTGGGCAGCGAAACCCGCCTGAACGTGGAAGCCATTCCCACCGGTGCACTCAGCCTGGATATAGCACTGGGAATCGGTGGCCTGCCCAAAGGCAGAATTGTGGAAATTTACGGGCCTGAATCCTCCGGTAAAACCACGGTGGCACTTCACTGTGTAGCAGAAGCGCAAAAGCAGGGCGGCAATGTGGCATTTATTGATGCAGAGCACGCCTTAGACCCGGTTTATGCCGAAAAACTGGGCGTGAATGTGGCAGATTTGATGGTGGCACAGCCGGATACCGGTGAACAGGGACTTGAAATTGCAGAAATGCTGGCACGTAGCGGTGCGATTGATGTGTTGGTTGTAGACTCTGTTGCAGCTTTGGTGCCCAAAGCAGAAATTGAAGGCGAAATGGGCGATTCTCACGTTGGCTTGCATGCAAGACTGATGAGTCAGGCTCTTCGTAAACTGGCCGGTGTTATCAGCAAATCCAACACGGTGGCCATTTTTATCAACCAGCTTCGTGAAAAAGTGGGCGTGATGTATGGCAATCCGGAAGTCACCACCGGTGGTCGTGCTCTGAAGTTCTACGCATCTGTCCGTATGGAAATCCGCAAGCAGGAATTTATTAAAAACGGTACAGACAATGTGGGTGTGCGCACCAAGGCAAAAATTGTGAAGAATAAAGTAGCTCCGCCCTTTAAAGAAGCCGAATTTGATATTATGTTTGGTGAAGGAATCTCCAAAGTGGGCTGTATTCTGGATGTGGCAGCTGAAATGGATATTGTACAGAAAAGCGGTGCCTGGTATAACTACGGCGAAATGAGATTGGGTCAGGGCAGAGAAAATGCCAAAAAGTATCTGCAGGATACGCCGGAACTGTTGGCAGAAATTGAAGAACAGGTTCGTGCTGCAGCTTTCAATAAAGCGGAACCGCAGTTGCAGGAGTAGAACAATGAAAATACTGATTCATCACGGCGTACTGATTACCATGGACGAAGATGCCGTGTATCGTGATGGTTGTGTGCTGGCAGAAGACGGTGTCATTACCTACGTGGGTGACAATATAGAAATACCTGCCGATGTTGATACGGTCATTGATGCGAAGGGCGGTATTGTGATGCCGGGTCTCATTAATGCACACACGCATTCCCCCATGACGCTGCTTCGCGATTGCGCCAATGATTTGGCACTGTCGGATTGGCTGAATGACCATATTTTTCCTTTAGAGGCAAAACTGGATGATGAAGCAGTGTATTACGGTACGTTACTTGCTTGTGCCGAAATGATTAAAAGCGGTACCACCGCCTTTGCGGATATGTATTTTATGAGTGAAAATGCTGTGAAGGCTATTTTGGAATCGGGCATGAAGGCCAATGTGTCCCACAGTGTAATGGGGCTTCATAATGACTATAAGAAGCATCTGTCTGAAGGTCGGCGGTTGTTTGCTGATTTTAACGGTGCCGGTGAGGGACGGTTGAAAATAGAACACAGCATTCATGCTGTGTATACCTGTAGCCGTGAGGCTATGCATAAGACAGTGGATGCAGCCATAGAAGATGGTTGCGGTCTGCAGATTCACTTAAGCGAAACCATGCGAGAAAACCGTGAATGTTACAGACAATATGGAAAATCTCCCACAGAAGTGATGGAAGATATGGGTGTTTTTTCCGTGCCCACCAATGCGGCTCATTGTGTTTATCTGAGCGAAAATGATATGGATATTTTAAAGGCTCACGATGCCAGCATTGCACATAACCCGACCAGTAACTTAAAACTGGCGAGCGGTGTGGCAAATATTAAAGAAATCCTGAGTAAGGATGTAAATGTGGCGCTGGGAACCGATGGGGCAGCCAGTAACAATTCGCTGGATATGTTCAGTGAAATGAAACTTTCTGCATTGCTCCATAAAGGTATGCGGTTAGACCCTACTTTAATTACCGCCCGTCAGGCGCTAGCAATGGCCACTCTGGGTGGTGCCAAAGCATTGGGTAGGGCGGAAGAATGCGGTAAGCTGGCAGTGGGATATGATGCAGATATTATTATTTTAGATGCTGATGCGCCATCTATGATGCCGGTATATGACCCGATTTCTCTGGTGGTGTATGGAGGTTGCGGCGGTCAGGTTGTTACCTCTATGATTAAAGGTCAGATTGTAATGGAAAACCGCCAGTTGGTAACGCTGGATATGGAGAAAATCAAAGAGGGTATTCGGCGTGCGGCAATCAGAATGGGCATATAACCGAAGTAAGGGGGCTTAGCGATGAATTGTGCAGCGATTGATATTGGTTCTAATACGGTGCGCCTTTGTGCGTATCATGTGAAAAACGGTCAGTTGTCTATGTTTTTGAATCAGCGCGTGATGGCAAAGTTGGGCTCTAAAACCCAAAACGGTGCACTGACGGAAGAAGGTATTGAAGCAGCCAGCGAGGCCCTTATTGAATTACGGCAATATATAGAGCAGTATAAAATTAAAACGGTGTTTGCGTTTGCAACGGCAGCTTTGCGGAACATTACCAATTCAAAAGAAGCTGTTTCTGCCATAGAACAGAAAACGGGGTTTCAAATTGATGTGTTAAGCGGTGAAGAAGAAGCAAATTTCACCTTTTCCGGAGCGGCAAAGGCACACAATATAACCGATGGATTGGTTGCTGATATCGGTGGCGGCAGTACAGAGCTTGTGCTGATTAATAAAGGACAAGTGGAGAAGGCAGTGAGCCTCCCCATTGGTTCTTTGACATCTTTTGTCCGTTTCGTAGGTAAACGTCCTGCTCACAAGGAGCAAATTATGGCCATTCGTGCGTGTGTCCGCGAAATGATTGAGACACATTTTACAGAGGAAAAAGCAACCGTTGTCTATGGCATCGGCGGCGCGCCAAGGGCTGCTATGGAACTGGAAAAGCTTTTATATCCCGGTTCCGGTGGCGCGATACAAACTCTGGAACGGCTTTTATATCAACTGTTAGGCGATGGGGCTTTGGCGGAAAAAAGTATTTTAAAGGCTAGTCCTGAACGACTGGATACAGCGTTGCCCGGTATGGCAATTTTGTGTGAAATTGCATCCTTTTTTGATTGTAAAAAATTGGATATCTGCCGTGCCGGTGTGCGTGAAGGATATTTGTATAAACAATTAGAGTCCCTTCAGAAAGAAGAATAAACAATGGAAAAGAAAGTAGCATTTTGCACATTAGGGTGCAAAGTGAATCAATATGAATCAGAAGCGGTTTTAGAACAGTTTTTAAAACAAGGCTATACACAGGCAGAGTTTTCTGAACCAGCAGATGTATATGTGGTGAACACCTGCACGGTTACGCATTTGAGTGACAGAAAGTCGCGGCAGATGATTCGCCGTGCAAAGCAGATGAATCCCGAAGCTGTTCTGGTGGTTATGGGGTGCTATACTCAAACGAATCCGAAGGCGGTTTTGGATATTCCCGATGTGGATATAGTCATTGGCACGGAGCAACGAATACAGACGGTTTCGTTGGTAGATAGATTTTTAACGGAGAGAAAACCAATTAATTTGGTAGAAGAATTGGCTAATAATTGTGGATTTGAACCCCTTTCTATAGATGGTAGCGGTCAGCCGCATACCAGAGCTTTCTTAAAAGTGCAGGATGGATGTAATCAGTTTTGCTCCTATTGCATCATTCCCTATGCGCGGGGCAGAATCCGTTCCCGCAGTATTGAGGATACAGTAAATGAAGCCAAACGATTGGTGGAGGCAGGCTTTTGTGAATTGGTGCTCACCGGTATTCATTTGGCATCCTGGGGTAAAGATAGCGGAGAAGGGACTTTACTCACTCTCCTTGAGGCATTGCAACAGGTGGAGGGACTTCGTCGTATTCGCCTGGGCTCTTTAGAACCCACTCTTTGCGATGAAGCGTTTGTCCGGGGCGTTACACAGCTGGATAAGGTTTGCCATCATTTTCATTTGTCTTTGCAGAGTGGTTGCGATGCGACATTAAAGCGGATGAATCGGAAATATACAACGCAGGTTTATGCCGAGGCAGTAGAGAGAATCCGGCAGGCTATGCCTGAAGCGGCCATTACCACGGATGTAATTGTGGGATTCCCCGGTGAAACAGAGGAAGAGTTTGCTGAAACCGTAGAGTTTTTGAAAAAAATTTCTTTGTCCGATGCACATATTTTCAAATATTCCCCTCGTCAGGGCACTCCGGCGGCTAAAATGCCCGGTCAGATATCACCGGCGATAAAAGAAGTGCGGAGCAAAGAATTGATTTTGTTGACAGCAAAAACCAAACAGCAGTTTGAAAGTGCTTATATAGGTAAACAGGAATGGGTGCTGTTTGAACAGGAAGCGAACCCCGGTGTTTATGAAGGAAAGACTCAGAATTATATGACTGTTTTGGTTAGCTGCAATCAAAACTTAACCGGTAAGATGCTGCCGGTTTTGATTGAATCCTGCACGAAAGGTGTATTGCAGGGGAAAATTATGCAGGCATAGGGAATCTGTTTGAATCTTGATTGATTAGATATGATTTTTGCATAGAAAAGAACCACCCGGAATAGATTAAAATCAAAAGGTTTTAGGAGGGGTGGTATGTTGATTTTTATAAAAAAAGGGAATTTGTTTTTGCTTGCAGGTATACTGTTAATGAGTGTATTTGGCGCAGGTCTGGCATTGCGACGTTCAGAAAAGAACCGCGAAGCGATGGCAATTCCCGGAGTCGGAAAACGTATTGTTTTAGATGCCGGACACGGTGAACCGGACGGTGGCGCTGAAGGCTCCGGCGGGATTTTAGAAAAGGATTTGAATTTGAGTATTACCCGTTATCTACAGGGATATTTAGAGCAGAGCGGCATAGAAGTCTGGTTGACCCGGGCGGATGATAGCGGTATTTATGATGAAAATAGCCGGACAATCAGGCAAAAGAAACGAAGCGACTTACATAACCGTGAACTTCTTATGAATCAATCAGATGCAGATTTGTTTGTCAGTATTCACATGAACAAATTTTCAGACGGGCAATACAGTGGACCACAGGTGTTTTATGAACCTAAGCAAGAGGCTTCTAAGCTGTTGGCCGGATGTTTGCAGGAATCGTTAATAACGGTGCTGAACCCACCTTCAATAAGGGAAATAAAAAAGGCCGGTAAAGATATTTATTTGCTTTCACGGGCGAAAATACCGGCAGCATTGGTGGAATGCGGATTTTTATCCAATGAACGGGAAGGGCAGCTTCTGCAGGATGAAACATATCAAAAACAAGTGGCTTGGGCCATTTATTGCGGGATTATTCAGTATTTTGCGGAAAAATGATTACTCTATACGAAGGAGACGTTGGGATGAAAAAAATTAAAATACCTTACTTAAATTTGTTACCGGTATTATTGATTGCCTTTGTGCTGTTTAAATTGGTCGACACAGCAGAGCTTTCAGTGAGTGGTCTTTTTCGGATTGCATCTGATGCAGCAACGTCATTTGTTTTTGGGTTGGTTGTTGCATACCTTCTGAATCCTGCTATGGTCTTTTTTGAAAAGTTAATTGGTTCTTCAAAGGATAGTGAAAAAACTCGCCGCATAAAACGAGGCGGTATCATTGCTTTTTTGTATTTAATGCTACTTGGTTTATTAACAATTTTTGTTGTGTCGGTTATCCCGACGATACAGGACGGCATTCAGGAAATCACTGAAAATATGCCTGTATATACCCGTCATTTGGAAACCTGGATAACAAAGATTACCGGCAAAGAAAATGAAGGATTATATTTAATGTTAGACAGCTGGGTTGAGGAAGGATCAAAGGTTATTTATAATTGGTTAAAAGGGATAAATGTTTCGACAATCGGAACACTGTTAACCAGTAGTGTTAGCAGTGTGGCATTGCTGATTTTCAGAATCTGCTTCGGGTTCATCATTTCGGTATACTATTTATATGGCAAAGAAAAACTGATTCGTGGGATTAAGAAGCTTTTGTATGTGTTGTTTGGAGAGAGCAAAACAGATAAAATTTTATATGTCAGCCGCCGCTCTAACAAAATTTTTCAACAATATGTTATCGGGCAATTATTACAGTCTTTAATATTATTTATTATTGGCTTGGCAGTTTTGGTTCCTTTCCGTTATCCCTTTGCACCATTACTTGCTTTTGTTTTGGCTTTTTCCAATATGATTCCTTATTTTGGTCCTACAATGGGTGCGGTACCTTGCGTAATTTTAGTTCTGTTTTATGACCCTGTAAAAGCATTTTGGTTGATTGCTTATGCTGTTGCTGCACAGTTTTTGGATAATTCTGTTATTGGCCCCAAGGTTATGTCCGAACAGGTGGGGATCAGTCCTTTGCTGGTTATTGCCGGTGTAACCATTGGTGGAATATTTGGTGGGCTTTTCGGTATGATTCTGGGTGTGCCGACCATCGCAATTATCAAATTAGTCTTCTATGATTCTTATGTTGAGAAAAAACTGAAAGAAAAGAATATAAACATATAATACAATCAAATGGTTGTATATGATATTTTAAAGAAAAAAAACTTGCATATTTTTAAAATGTATGTTATAATCATCGTGTTATGCTATATGGTTGAAAGAGGTGAAACAAATGAAGGCAGGAATTCATCCGGATTATAAAGACACCACAATTAAATGTGCGTGTGGTAATGTAATTGAAACAGGTTCCACCAAAGAAAACATTACCGTTGAAATTTGTTCAAAATGTCATCCGTTCTTTACCGGTAAACAGAAGTTGGTTGATACCGGCGGACGTGTTGAGAAGTTCAGAAAGCGGTTTGGCCTCAAAGAACAGTAAGTTTTTTTGTCGCTGTAATCTGTTTTGAACCCTTGAAAAAAATGATGGAGGTAATTGCAAATGTTGTTAGCTGTGCAGATTCTGCATATCATCATTACAATTGTCTTAGTTATCGTTGTTCTGTTCCAGTCGGGTAAAGAAGCCGGTTTATCAGGCTCTATTGCCGGTGGTTCTGAAAGCTTTTTTGGTAAGAACAAGGGCAGAACAATTGATGCGATTTTAGAAAAATGGACATCTGTTATTGCTATTTTGTTTATAGCAACTTCTATTTTGTTGTTCTTTTTAGGCAAGAACGCATAAACTGATGATGCAGGGTTTTGTGCTGTGATGCTTAAAAGTGTTGCAGCAAAGTTATAAAATTGTTTCAACAATTTTATTATGAATTTAAAGTGTAAAAACCGTGCGTTTTGTCGCACGGTTTTTACATTTTATCGTATTTTTTGTGATATTATGAAAAAATGTAGCAGCTTTTGAAGATATTTTTTAATTTGTTTAAAAAAATATGGTTTAATGCTTGCATTTTTTTCGATTATCGTATAAACTATATATGTAATGATACATATGAAAATAATGGAGGTTTATTATGATTTCAGCAGGTGAATTCAGAAACGGTGTAACCTTTGAGTTTGAAGGTAGTGTTTATCAGATTGTAGAATTTCAGCATGTAAAGCCCGGTAAAGGTGCGGCTTTCGTAAGAACTAAGTTAAAAAATGTTATTTCCGGTGCGGTGATTGAAAAAACTTTCCGTCCCACCGAAAAAATGCCTAAAGCACATATTGAACGTAAAAACATGGCATATTCCTATAATGATGGTGATTTGTACTATTTCATGGACAATGAAACCTTTGATATGCTTCCCCTTTCTCAGGACCAGCTGGGCGATGCTCTGAAGTTTGTTACTGAGAATATGAACGTAACCGTTCTTTCTTACAAGGGCTCTGTGTTTGGTGTTGAACCCCCGACCTTTGTTGAACTGAAGGTTACTGAAACTGAGCCCGGCTTTAAGGGCGATACAAGTACCGGTGCAACCAAACCCTGTACCTTGGAAACCGGTGCGACCATTAACGTTCCCCTGTTCGTTGATGAAGGTGACGTTATCCGTGTGGATACCAGAACCGGCGAATATATGGAACGTGTTTAATTCATTCTAATTCTTTGAAAAAAGAAAGGAGAATCTGTTATGGGATTTTTATCTGAAAGAGCAGCTTATTTAAAAGGTTTGGCAGACGGTCTTAAAATTGAGGATAAAAACGATGAAGGCAAAGTAATTGCCAAAATTCTTGACCTTATGGAAGAATTTGCAGCCAGCTTAGAAGAAGTTGATGAAGCTGTTGCAGAGTGTGAAGAAAGAATTGACGATTTGGAAGATTTTGCTGAAGAATTGTCCGATTGTTTCTCTGACTGTGAACACGAAGGTTGCGATTGCGGTTGTGACTGCGATTGTGATGATGAGCTGGATGACGATGAGCTGGACGATATGGAGTTTTATGAAGTTGAGTGCCCTCATTGCAATGAAAAAGTTTATTTCGATGAAGATATGATTGACGGTGAGTTGGTTTGCCCCAACTGCAGTGAAAAAATCGAAATTGAAATTGAAGAGTAAAAATGATGATAGCGGTACGATGAAAAATCGTGCCGCTTTTTTGCGTTTAAATGTAAAAAAGACTATGAAAAACCTAGAAGTTATGATACAATAAAAGAAAGAAAAATGCACTACGGTTTGTGCTCTTCGAGGTGAAGAATTATGCAAACGACAACCTTAGCCGAAACCCCCAGTTCCATGAGGCTTTCCATTGGTTTTTTCGGAAGAACCAACAGCGGAAAATCTTCTTTAATTAATGCCATTGCCGGGCAGGAGGTTTCTTTGGTATCAGCTGTTTCCGGTACCACCACAGACCCGGTGGCTAAACCCATTGAAATCTATCCTTTGGGTCCTTGCGTTTTATATGATACGGCTGGGTTCGGTGATGAAAGTGAACTGGGCGCTGTCCGTATGAAGCGAACTATGACGGTGCTGGACAAAACCAATCTTGCTGTGCTGGTGCTGAGCCCACAGTATGATGATTTTGCGGCAGAACTATCTTTAAAAGAAGAATTTTCAAAGCGCAAAATTCCCTTTGTGGCTGTGTTGAATCAGGTGGATTTGTTAGAAAACCCGACGGAACGGATAGAGAAAGCCAAAGAAATGCTGAAAACAGAAATTGTTCCTGTCAGCGCAGTGAACGGGCAGGGACTATCACAGCTTCGGGAAGCGATGGTGCGTCTTGCTCCGGCTGATTATGAAAACGAAAGCATCATCGGTCATCTGGTGAAGAAAAACGATCGTGTTTTGTTGGTGATGCCTCAAGATCAACAGGCACCTAAAGGACGGCTGATTCTGCCACAGGTTCAGGTTCTGCGTGATTTATTGGACCACGGTGCCGTAACAACCTGTGTTACGGTAGAACAATTGCCCGAGGCTCTTTCTGACCATACACCGGACGTGATTATTACAGACTCACAGGTGTTTCCGATTGTTTATGAACAAAAACCGAAAGAAAGTGCTTTAACCTCCTTTTCGGTGCTCCTAGCACGGTATAAAGGGGATATTGAGGCTTATGTTTCCGGTGCGGCGAAAATCAGAACGTTAAAAGCAGGGGATAAGGTGCTCATTGCCGAGGCTTGCAGCCACCAACCTTTAGACGGAGACATTGGTCGTGTGAAAATTCCTAACTTGCTTCACAAAAAAATTAGTCAAGATATTGAGGTGACAGTAGTCAGCGGTCAGGATTTTCCACAGGACTTAACGCCTTATGCCTTGGTGATTCATTGCGGCGGTTGTATGTTTGGCCGTCGACAGGTGATGAGCCGCGTGATGCGTGCTGTTGAACAAAAGGTACCCATTACCAATTATGGTATTTTTTTGGCTGAAATGGCCGGTATTTTAGATAAGGTGGAGTTGTAAACAATGATTCTTGACGCGCTAAAACGTCATAATGAAAAAGAACAGGCATCCTTTCATATGCCCGGGCATAAAAAAGGTGCAGGCTTTATGGCTACGCCGTTAGAAAGTCACGTTTTTACATATGATACCACAGAGCTTTGTGATACAGATGCTCTGATTGCGCCTCAACATGAAATTTTAGAGGCAGAGAAGCG
>SVJT01000040.1 GCA_015068865.1 Oscillospiraceae bacterium
GGGAATACAATATATTTTCGTCCTGCCGAAAGTGCCAGTGCATACATATTATATAAAATCATAAAAATCAATGCAATTTTTGCAGACCCTTTTTTTGTTCCATAAACCATTAGCCACAATTCAAGCAAAACGGATATCATAATCAAGATAGCAAACTTATTGGCATTGCCCATAAATTCCTGCCCTAACCGATCTCCTCCTACTCCTCCCACAAGATTTCCGGTAAACTGCAGCATTAAAATCAAAGCAAAAGAAGAAATAGCATAAACCCAGCAAAGTTTTTCAAAATCTTTCTCATTCGACACAAACATCTGTATAAAATATGTAACAAAAAAGGCTACAATCATCAAATAAAACTGTCCGGAAAGGATTATAAACTCCGGTGAATATGTCATCGTAAATAACGACAGAAGCATAAACACCATATACCATGCCGTATATACATGGATTTTTTCCATTAATCCATAAAGCAAGGCACACATCAAGCCCCAACCCAAAAATGCATAAAGAGCAAGAGAATTAATAGATGAACTGATTGTCACGTCAACGGCTACATATGATGTAAATATATACACACTCATCAAAAAAAAGCCTATACTATATTCAATTCTTTTAGATGATTTTGACTTCATTAAATCCATTTTTTCCTCCAAGGAATATATCGCTTAATTATCGTTTGTTCTTAAATATTCTAAAAATGCATCATAACCGGCAAATAAAGGTGTACTATTCATAAAGTTTTGTAACGTCTCCTCATAATTGCCAAGTAACTTCAATTTTTCTGTAAATGGTTCATAAATCGGTTCTTTTCTTTCTTCAAACAGCCAGAAAAACTCAGAAAATACCCGCTTTTCAGGTTCTTTATGGTACTGTCTCACATAAAAGTCATATAACTCTTTTGCTTCTGCCAACTGGCGTTCTTTCCGTTTTTCATAATACTCTTCAATTCTCATAATAGGTTTTGCCGGATTGCCGGCAACCACCCAACCGGATTCAACGTCTTTATTCACCAAACTGTTTGCACCAATAATCACATTATCACCAATGGTAACACCCTTTAAAATGGTTGAATGCATGCCGATAAAAACATTATTCCCGATTTTTACTTTTCCGGAAGAACCTAAAACCTCACCATAAACGCCTTTAAGAACACTCCAATCATAACCATGGGTTAAAATGGTGACACCATATGTAATCTGCACATCATCACCAATATCTAAAAGCCATGGTCTTGTCATATCAATGATTGTATAACGCGGTTCAAAGACAATAACTCTTTCCCCTATTTTCGCGCCGATTTTCCTAAGATGTTCTACAAAAGCTTGCGAGTCACTCCGGTATTTGAAAAGTAATTTTTTAATGATTCTTTTTATCATAAAAACGCTCCGTTACCTCAAGAATATACTCTTCCCACTGTTTAATTATTTTTTCAGGTGCAAAACGCTCAACAACAGCCCTTGCGTTATCACCGCATTTTTTTGCCAGCTCCTCATTTTCTGCAAATTCACAAAGAGCCGCCGCAATTTTTTCGTAATCCCCGGCAGGGGCAATCAAACCATCCTCATGGTCTGTGATGACCATTCTGGCTCCTCCCGGTGAGCTATCGGTAGAAACCACCGGCAAGCCAATGGCCATAGCTTCCAGCATAGAGTTTGAGATACCCTCAAAATCAGAAGTAATGAGGAAAATACCGTCTTTTAATATATCTTTCATAGGATTAGATGTAAACCCTTTGATTATGATTTTATCCTGCATATCAAGCTTTTCTATTTCTTCTTCTATAAAACTCTTATCCGGACCTTCACCAAACAGTTTTAAAATATATTCCGGATGCTTTTTTGAGAAAATTGCAAACGCGCGAAGCATTATATCATATCGTTTTTGGCCATTATCAAACCGTCCAACAGATACCACACTTTTTTCTCTCTTTGAAAATTCAGAAAAAACTACATCCTCTTTTAAAAATATGGGGTTAGGGATAACCGTTGCCCGCTCCTGCAGACCCTTGCCATAAAACTCTCTTGCACCTTGGATCTGAAAAACACCGCCTGCTGATTTGTTGATAATTTTAAGAAGCAACCGATCTGCAAAAGATGATGTAACCGTTCTGTAAGGGTCGGCTCGTTCACTCATAATAGAGGGAATATTAAGCATTTTCCCCACAATACAGCCAATGGCATTGGGCATAAATGTAAAGCAAATTATCACATTGGCTCCAGTTTCTTTTGCGATTTTCCTTGTATACCATATCTGATATAATCGTTTAAGACCTTTTATACCGCCTACACGATAATCAAAAACTTTAATATCCTTATGTATTCCCTGGCTATATTCAATATTTTTTTGAGTTGTATTATAATTAAGTATAGATACATTAAAACCACGTTTTTGCAATTCATTGGCAACAAAACAGAGCATTTTGGCTGCCCCGCCGTATGATATGCTGTTTGTTAAAAACAAAATGTTTTTTTTCGTCATCATTGTCTCCCTATTGCACATACTTTTTCAAAATAATCAAAAGCTTTCTGTTTGTAATCATCAATTAATGCGTTGGCCTTGTCAAAATCTATAGGAGCATCCATCACGTTGCTATAATCCTCACTTGTAAGCATTCTTTCAGTCAAGGCAAAGGTTTTCAGCAAGCCATATAATTTATTATAATTACTGTCACGAACAATGGTACCAAATTGTTTGTTAAATTTAATAGAAAAAACTGTACCATGAAACGTATCCGTAATAACAGCTTCTGCATGCTTTACATACTGCAACAATTCAAGCCCCGTTGCTAATATTCTTTTTTTACACCAGGCCTGATGTTGCCCAACACACAGTATGTCCAGATGATTTTTCCTGGCATACTCCTTAATTCTCTTGATTTCATTTTTGTCAGAAATCCGGTTAGAATAAGCATAAACCAAAAGATATGGTTTCTTTGGTTTGTTAAACGAAGCCTCAGGAAAATCTGAAAGAAATACCGGGTCCAGATGAAGCACAGGCTTTTTGCCCGTAATTTGTTTTACAAAATCAAATGTATTTTCATCCCGAACTGAAATGGCTTCTAATCTATCTAATGCCGATTTAACCTCATCTTTTATGTCATATTTACACACAAGATGATAATCTGTACTGCCACATGAAGCCGCATAAGTCACCACATGGCGTGCATTTTTAACATCACCTAAAAGTTGTTTGCTAAAACCCCATGCTGATGCTGTGCAGCAGTTAAAAACCTCGTCGCTGCCAATAATAACCAAATCGTATTCCTTTTTCAGATTTTCTTTATTTTTATTATCCAGATAGTTATCAAAGTCACTTTGGTGTATACCTTCCATTTTTTTGGAGAAAAAATAATGCTTTGCTTTGGTAATAACCTCTTTATTGAATATTTTCGTACATAGATAAACAATTTTTTCCATTGTTGTGGGAACCTTGTTCTGTACTATCTGTCTGCCAGGCTCTATATCTATAAAATGTACCTCGTGTCCCAATGTTTCAAACTGCATTTTAAGGGACAACGCTTGCAAAAAAGAACCGTAATTACAAATTCTTTGCATGGAGAGTATTCCTATCAGCATATTTTATCTACCTCGTAACTTTGATTTAATAACCGATTGTAACCGGAAGGGAAACAAGGTGACCTTGTAAAGATAATCAAGGGTTTTCTCGTTTCTGAGACCTTTTAACAATCTGCTTCTCACTTTCGGCTTCTGAGGGCTTACGAACATTTGCCCTTCTAACGCATCTGCCACCGATTCACTCACAAAAACACAAATTTCTTTTAGCTTAGCGACAATTTCCTGACCTTGTTCTGTAAATATCAACATACTGGAAAGGCCTTTTTTATTCTCTTCATACTTTTTGCCCCAAAAATCCCCCACTCTGATATCAGCATGACTTTTTGTTGCTTTGTAATGACATTGGTAACAAGAATTGTTAAGACAACAGTTGCTAAAAAACATTTTATAAAACAAATTTCCGCTATAATCGCTGGTTTCTGTCCCATCAGAGTATTCAAAACTAAGAGAGAACGTTCTCCATCCAAACTCCTTAGAACGAAAACCAATTTTTGTTATGTTTTTCTCGTCTAGTTCTTTTAAATAATGCTTCCACACATGCATACTAGGCACACCGTGACAGAAAAAATCGATTAAAATCAATCGTTCCCTTATTTTTTTTATCCGTGCCACCTTATCAATAGCTGCTATCTGACAAGGGGTTCCAATAACAATCCACTGCTCTGCGTTAAATATTTCAGAAAAAGCCACCGGGGTATAACTTTGAAAATATTTTGAACCCTTTGTTTCTTCCAACTGCTCTAAATTTGTAATAATTGCATGTTCTGCCCGGTGTTTTTGATAATTATATACCACACCGCAGACCTTGTAACCATTTTTTAGTCCCCATTTTGAAATTTCGTAGCAAATACCGCCAGAAGATGTGGTTGCAAGAGTGTTTTCATCTTGAGCATAAGCAGAAAAAGCCTGCAATACTTCTTTTTCCTCACAGCTATCTTCTATGGTGCAAACCCGGTTACACAAGTTACATTGGGTACAAACCTCTGCATCAACAATCGGCTTATAAAAGCCATTCGCATCTAACGAAATGTGAATGCACTTTGCCGGACAAACCGATGCACAAGCACCACAACCTGTACATAAATCAAGTTTTTCATTATGAATCATGATTCTTTCCTCGCTTAAATATTAAAAAACCGAAATGCCAAACTCTTTAACCTGCTTCATAACCGTCATAAACTTTATCTTTTGCTCAATCGGGTATTCTTTCGTAATCTCTTTACATAAAGCATCTGCCTTTTTTCTGCATTCTTTGCTTTTTATATATTTGGCTTTTCGCAAAGTATAACATAAAAACAAAATCGGCATAAAAACTTTTGGATATAACATTTTTTTAATGGCATAAGGATTTGCAAAGGCCATTATGAGTATTTCTTCATTTTCATTTTTGGTATAATCCCATTTATCTACTGCCGGTTTGTGTATCACCAGCAAATCCGGAACACAAATATTAATATAACCAGCATCAGCCACGCGCATAGATGGTATAATTTCTTCATACCCATACCGATTGCCTAAATAAGGATCGCTACCAAAAAAACTTTTTTTCAAAAAATGTGATCCACCACAAAACATTTCTTTTAAGTAAATATAAGGATATATCTCTCTACCATCAGCTGAAACTCTATTTTTTTTCCATGCCGTATCATATATCTGCGTTGTTAACGTCACAACTTCAGGATGTTTTTCCAAAATATCAACGGCTTGATTAAAGAACTCAGGATTTTTTTCATCAATCACCGCATCATCATCCAGCACATAGACATATTGTCCTGAACATTTGTTAAATGCGTAATTTCTGCCACCGCCAACGCCTTTGTTCTCAGCAAGCTTTTCATAATAAAACGGATATCCGCAATCGTTTAATGTTTCATGCACAATTTGCTCCGTGTTGTCAGTTGAAGCATTATCAACAATAACAAACTCCGTTTTTTCCGGCAATTTACAGGCAAGGCAACTTAACAGAGCCTCTTGCAACTGCAGAGCACGATTCATGGTAATAACACAAATTGACAAAACGAAATTACTCATAAAATCACTCCCCCTCGTTGCAATTTTCTTCTCTTCGCTTCAATATTTTCGCAGGCACACCGCCAACAACACAATAATCCGGCACATCCTTTGTCACCACAGCACCGGCACCAACCACACAGCCTTTGCCAATATGTACACCCGGCATAATAATAGCACGACGACCAATCCAAACATCATCATCAATAAACACCGGTTTTGTTTCACTGCTTCCCTGCTGTTGCATGGGAATATCTGTTCGTTCAAAATTATGACCACTCGTATAAATAACCACTTCCGGTCCCATCATCACATATTTTCCAATGGTTACAGGACCATTCACCTCGCAATTTATACCAATGCCGGACCAATCTCCGATTTTCAGAGCCGGTGTGAATGATGCGTTTTTTTCAATATTGACATTGTCTCCTTGGTATGCTACAATTCGCCTGGAGAAAAATCTGCGTATTTTTTTTGCCGGAGAAAACCTACTGCTTGTTGGCAAATGTGCTCCAAAAATCAGATATAATATGTACCAAAACTTTTTTGTCATTGTCCACATATTTTTTCACATCCCTGCATACAAATTTTGAAGTGCGTTTTCCGGTAAAAAAGCCTCCGCCTTTTGAATACAAGCTGATTTCATCTGGTTCATCATATCTTCGTTTTCTGCAACATTAAGTAGTGCTTCATTGAGTGCTTCGACATTCAAAAATTCATATCCCAATCCGGTTACATTTTCTTCAACAATATCGTCAAAATTCTCCCATTTTGAAGAAATAACCGGTACCCCTGCTGCATAGGCATCAATGATGGTGCCGGGAATCCCCTCCGTATAAAACCGTGTCGGAAAAAGTAACGCAAAATAATTCTTTAATACCTCGACGCTTTGGTCAAAAGGCACTAAACCACCGTAACGGACATACTCGGGAAAGCTCTTTTGCAATTCTTCAAACCATTCTGTCTGTCCGCCATCAACCTGTCCGTAAATATCTAATGTAAAAACCGTTCTGCCCTTTGCCTCGTTTACCTTTTTCACAGCTTCAATGGCATCCTCAATGCCTTTTTCTTTCATCACCCTGGAAAAAGTACAAAGCTTAAAGGGTTCCGTTTCTACAAAGACCAATTCTTCTTCTTTTAAAATCTGTAGTTTTTTGCAATTCGGCATAATCAAAACATTGGAAAAACCTTTTTCTTCCAAGGCTTTTTTCATCGCCTTGGTTTCCACATAAATGCAATGAAAGCCTTTTAAAACCTTCGTTAAAACCTTTCGTTTTTCCAAAAAACCGGGCAACCAACCGCCAATGACTGCATAATGTAATTTTCTGCCAAACAGTTTGTTTAAGAAGAACAAAAGCGGTGCAATGATTCGCAAGCCGTTATGGGCAGGCAAAATAATTACATTTTTACATTTTACCAACGCTTGAACCAGCATAAACAGCAAAAAAAGCAGTTTTTTCTTCCCACCGTGGGTATCTTGCTTTAAAACTTGTTCTTCACCGAATTTTCGCTCCAATTCCTCTGTCAGCGTCTTCGTTTTCACTGTTTGACCGTCTAAAAACGTTTTACCAAAGGCAAAATGACCGATTATGGCAACTTTTTTCATGCTTTACAATCTCCAATATCTCATACCGGAAGCCTCAAGTTCCGATATGTTATAAAGACTTTTCACATCAATCAAAACTTTTTCTGCATCATCGCAAGCTTTAAACAATTTCTTAATATCATCCAAGGCTAACGCCTTAAACTCATCGTGCGCTACTGCCACAATCACGCAATCAGCACCGCTGACCTCTGAAAGTTCGGTAAGCTGTACACCGTATTCCTGCATTGCATCCCGCTGACTTGCCCAGGGGTCTACCACCACCGGCGTAATTTCATATTCATTTAACCGTTTAATAATGTCATCTACTTTGCTGTTTCTTGTATCCGGACAGTTTTCTTTAAAGGTTAGCCCCAAAATCACTACTTTTGAATTTTTGGGTGCCTGACCGGCTGCAATCATTTGTTTAATGGCAGCATCTGCCACAAAACGTCCCATACCGTCATTCACCATTCTGCCGTTTAAAATAATCTGGCTATGATAGCCAAGTTTTTCTGCTTCATATGTAAAGTAATAGGGATCAACGCCAATACAATGACCACCAACCAAACCGGGACGGAAGCCTAAGGCGTTCCACTTAGTGTTCATACCGTCTACCACTTCGCTGGTATCAATCCCCATACGGTCAAACACCATAGCAAGCTCATTCATAAAGGCAATATTAATATCGCGCTGGCTGTTTTCCACCACTTTAACCGCTTCTGCCGTCTTGATAGAAGAAACAGGGAAGGTGCCCACTTCAATCACAACATCATATACGCTTTTGATAATTTCCAAAGACTCTGCATCCATACCGGAAACAATTTTATGAATGTTCTCCAAACGATGCACTTTATCACCGGGGTTAATACGTTCCGGTGAATAGCCTACTTTGAAATCCACACCGCATTTCATACCGGATTCTTTCTCTAAAATCGGTATGCAAACATCCTCTGTCACCCCGGGATATACCGTAGATTCATAGACGACAATAGAGCCCTTTGTCAGATTTCTGCCCACAATTTCACTGGCACCAATGACCGGTGCTAAATCCGGTGTGTGATCGGCATTAATCGGTGTAGGCACCGCAACAATGTGAAACTTGGCTTCTTTCAGTTTTGCTTCATCAGACGTAAATTCAACCGTTGTGTTTTGAATGGTTTCATCGCCCACTTCTTTTGTGGGGTCAACGCCGGACTGATACAATTCAATTTTTGCTTTATTCAGGTCAAAACCGATAACCTGCAACCCTTTTGCCGCAAATGCAACTGCTATGGGCATACCCACATAGCCGAGACCCACCAAAGAGAGCTTTTCTTTTTTATTAATCAGTGCTTGGTCCAGACGCATTTTCGCACCCTTCTTTCAATAATTCTTTATATTTTAATTTTTTTAATGTTCCCCAAAACAAATTTCTAACCGTCAACACCGTCGCGCTGATTGGATTCTTTTTCTCTGCAACGCGCCACATAATATAATGATGTTTAATCAGTTTTAATTTGCTGCCGCTTGATATAGAACCCTCATGTTTTATATAAGAGGACAGGCAAACCGGATACCTGTAACAAGGCGTTTTTTTAATGATTTTAAGCCACATGGCGTAATCGTTATTTTTCTTAACCGGTTCAATTTGAATCAGCCCCACATATTCTCTGTCGTACATAACCGTTATAGTTGAAAAATAACAGTAATTCTTCATCTTTCGTTCATTCACTTTATCAGGACCTGTATATACATAGGGTAACCAGGTGCCGTTTAATTGAATCCGATAATCTGTATATGTAAATTTATAACCTGTTTCTTTCATAAACCGAATCTGCTTTTCCAGTTTTTCCGCTTCCCACAAATCATCACTATCTAAAAAAGCAATCCATTTCCCTTTTGCTTCTCTTAAAGCACGGTTTCTGGATACAGCCGCACCGCTGTTTTTTTCGTTTTTTATATAACGGATTCGTTCATCGTTAAAACAAGCCATCACTTCATCTGTGCTGTCTGTTGAACAGTCATCTACAATAATCAGTTCCCAATTTGTATAGGTTTGATTCAGCACCGATTCAATGCTGTTTTTTATATACTCTGCTGTATTGTACGACGGCATAATAATGGATACTAAATCATTCATAAAAAAACTCCTATACTACATTGTCAATATATTTTTTGCCTGTGTTTGCTTTACAGAATATGTTTCAGCATCGACCTTGCCTTCCTGCATCAGCCAATCGCCATAATCCATATCGGAATCGGTGCCCTCCCGCACGGTATCACTTCGTTTTAAAACCTTGAATACCGTTTGGAAAATAATTTTAATATCACCCCAAAGGGTAATCCCACTGTCTATGTACTGCAAATCATATTCAAATTTTTGAAGCCAGGTAATGTTATTTCTGCCGTTTACCTGAGCTAACCCCGTTAGCCCCGGACGAACGTCGTGGCGACGCCTTTGCTCATCATCCATAAAGGTCATATCCCGCACAAGCTGAGGTCTTGGACCAACAATCGACATATCACCGATTAAAATATTCAGTAATTCTGGCAATTCATCTAAGGACGTTGAACGAAGAAAACGACCGTATTTGTTTAAGCGGACAGAATCGGGCAAGAGATTGCCCTCACGGTCTTTTGCATTACTCATTGTACGGAACTTAATGAGCTTAAAAATCTTCTCGTTGCCGTCTTTGCCTTTTTTACCAGGTCTCGGTTGCATAAAAAACGGATTTCCGCCCATAGCAATCGCACCCACAACTATTAACAATAAAAGGATGGGCGAAAGTACAATCAGCGCCAAGAGCACCAACACAAAATCAATCACCCGTTTAAAACATTTTGCATACATGAATAAAGACCCCTAACACATTATTCAAAACACTTTTTAATCACTTCAATAATGATATTCTGTTCTTCCTCTGTCATTTTATTGTCGCTGGGTAAGCATAACCCTCTTGCAAAAATATCTGCACCCACATCGATGCCTTTTCCTGCAATATAGGCATTAGTTTTTCCGCGACCGCTACCCTCTTTTGTAATAAAGGGATGCATTCTGTACATCGGCTGCATATGCATTGGCTTCCAGATGGGTCTGCCCTCTGCATTGAGTGCACTCAGCGCCTCTAAAATTTCTGTGGGACAGGATTTTCCGGCTTCTGAAACATAACAACTTTCATTGTCGCTTCTGACTTGCTTACACATAGCTTCTTCATTAATCAGCAGACAAGAAAGCCAAAAATTCGGTTCCATCGTTTTTTCATCATAAGGATTCATCGTCACCGGCAAATCCTTAAAGCCTTCTTTATACCGTTCATAAATTGCCTTTTTCTGTGCAATATGCTCCTCTAAGTAAGGAATCTGTCCCCGCACAACACCGGCAATTACATTACTCATCCGATAGTTATAACCCACTTCTTCGTGCTGATACCAGGGGGCATTTTCTCTGCTTTGCGTTGACCATTTTCTGGCTTTATTGGCTGCTTCTTCATCATCTGTTAACAGCATACCGCCGGAAGAGCCGGTAATAATTTTATTTCCGTTAAAGGAAATTGCATTATAGGCACCAAAGGTACCGGTCTGCCGTCCCTGATAGGTTGCGCCCAAAGATTCTGCCGCATCTTCAATAATCACAGCACCATATTTTTCACAAATGGCACAGATTTCATCAAACTTTGCCGGCGTGCCGTACAGATTTGCCAGCACCACAACTTTAACATCCGGATAAAGCAAAAACGCCTGTTCTAAAGCTTTGGGGTCCATATTCCAGGTGTCATATTCCGTATCAATAAAAACAGGTGTTGCTTTTTCATACAGCACGGGATTTACCGTAGCCGCAAAGGTCATATCTGTGCAAAAAACCTTATCCCCCGGTTTTACCCCTGCCAGTTTCACAGCTAAATGTAATGCCGAGGTTCCGCTGGAAAGCGCCACAGCGAACCGACAACCAACTTTTTCACTAATCTGCCGTTCAACTTCATTGATATTAGCGCCAACTGTAGACATCCAGTTCGTATCATAGGCTTCCTGTACGTATTTCATTTCTTCTCCGTGCATTGTAGGCGTAGAAAGCCAAACTTTGTTTTCAAATCTTTCCATTTGCTGTTCCCTCAAATTCTTTTTTATGTTTTCGTATCTTAACAAACACGTTCGGTCTGTCCTTTTTCTGCCAAAGACTCTCTGTTAAACTTTTCATTATCTTTAATATACGTCGGCACAATCTGCTCCAGCAAGCTTCTGAGCATCTCATCATCAGATGTTTCTACCACAGACCGAAGCATGTCCAGCTTAATTTCCATTTCTTCGGCTGATAAAGACTGTGGCCGTCCGATAAAGATTTTTGAATTGGCGGTTTTTTCTAACCCTTCACAATCCATCAATAGTTCTTCATACAGTTTTTCCCCGGGACGAAGACCGATAATTTCAATTTTAATATCATCATTCGGTGTATGTCCGGACAGGCGAATCAGGTTTTCTGCCAGATTATAAATTTTAACCGGCTTGCCCATATCCAAAACAAAGATTTCTCCGCCTTTAGCATAACAAGCTGCCTGAATTACCAACTGCGCCGCTTCCGGAATCGTCATAAAAAAGCGCGTCACTTCTTCGTGGGTCACTCGTACGGGACCGCCCTTTTCAATCTGTTTTTTAAACAGGGGAACGACACTACCGTTAGAACCCAAAACGTTACCAAACCGTACAGCCACAAAATCCGTTTCACTGATGGTTTCCATACACTGGATAATCATTTCACAAATTCGTTTTGTTGCGCCCATAACATTGGTGGGATTCACTGCTTTATCCGTTGAAATCATAACGAATTTTTCAACTTGGAACTTGTCTGCCGTTTTGGCAAGATTATATGTACCAAATACATTATTTTTCACTGCTTCCCGAGGGCTTGTCTCCATTAAGGGAACGTGCTTATGGGCTGCCGCATGGAAAACAATCTGGGGATGATATTCTTCAAAAATTTCTTCCAAACGCTCTTTATCGCGGATAGAGGCAATTAACACAACCGGCTTGTTATAAGGATACAACTCGTTCAGTTCCATTTGAATGTCATAAGCATTATTTTCGTAAATATCCACAATCACCAACTTCGCCGGTGAAAAACGCATAATCTGACGGCACAGCTCTGAGCCAATGGAACCGCCACCTCCGGTAACCATTACTGTTTTTCCGTTCACCAGTTGGTTAATCTCTTTGTTGTCCAGCAAAACCGGTTCGCGCTCTAACAAGTCTTCAATTTTAACTTCACGAATTAATTTCTTCTGTTCCGGATTTCTCATCAACTCAAACAAAGAAGGAATGGTTTTAATCTGACATTTCGTTTGATTACAAAGAGTCAGAATGTTCTGTCTGTCCTCCGCATAGGCAGAAGGTATCGCCATAATGATAATATCAACCTGCAACTGTTGGCAAACGTGAACAATGTCTTCTCTGGTGCCCAAAACCTTATAACCAAACAGCATTTTGCCCACTTTAGCCGGATTATCATCCACCATACCCACAATTTTGTAGTCATTGTTTTGCTGTGCTGTATCAGCGATAATAAGTCTGGCGGCATCGCCGGCACCTACAATTAAAACTCTTTTCGATTTTTCGCTCCCGCTTAAATTATTTCGAGGATGCCCTTTTCTTGACATATAAATCTCTTTAAAGAATAATCTGTAAAGCACCATGCAGAGAGTTGTCATCATAATAATGACAATATTCGCACGTCTTAAATTATCCAGATTGGGCAAGCAAAAAACCAGACCTTCTATGCTTAAAAGCAAAAGCACACCCGACAAAAAGTTCAGCAATAACAGCTTAATCAGTTCAGAAGTACCGCTATATTGCCACGCAACAGCATAATTACCGAACGCACGATTGACAAGAAATACGATAGCAGAATATAAGCATCCAACTACCAAAACTGTCTCCACCGGAAAAACGACTTCCGTAAAAATTGCAAAATACGTAACGGCACATGCCATAAAGATACTTAAAACGTCTAACAGCAATAAATATCTGTTTTTAAGAAACATATGCTTTTTCTTGTTCAAGAAAAACACTCCTTATAACAACATATCCATCAAGTTCTTTTTATCGACTTATAAATATACCTATACGTAATATATTATAAAACTTCAACAACAAAAAGTCAATATGATTCTCGTTTTTCGACGGATTTAACAGAAGTCGACAAAATACGACAATGAATTTTTAATCATTTGTTCTCTATGTTTTTTTCGTCATAGCAACTACTTTCAAACGCATATATATTAACTATCAACACAGAAAGACAGGTGTTCTTATGAAAATATTTTTAATTAACAAACGAGCTTTATCCATGTATCTGATTCTTTTAATCGGTGCAGGCTCTCTGTTCTTTTGGGGTACCCAAAGCACGGTGGATGTGTTTAACAACGAAGAAACTAACCGCCTTCTCCCCATCTACAACGTAGACCGTGGAGAAGAAAAGGTGTGCACCTTAACCTTCGATGCCGCCTGGGATGACGCCGACACAGACCAACTCATTGAAATTTTAGATTCCTATGGTGTGAAAGCTACTTTTTTTATGGTGGGTAGTTGGGTAGAAAAATACCCTGAATCTGTAAAAAAATTTGCCGATCACGGTCACGAAATTATGAATCATTCCGATACCCACCCCCACATCAATCAACTTTCAGAAGAAAAAATTAAAGAAGAAATTACAGCCTGTGCTGATAAAATTGAGGCAACCACCGGCAAACGTTCAACTCTTTTCAGAGGTCCTTACGGCGAATATAACAATACTGTCATTCGTGCAGCAGAAGCCTTGGGACACAAAACCTTGCAATGGGATGTTGACAGCTTAGACTGGAAGGATTTAGATACACAGGATATCGTCACAAGAGTCTTAAAACGAGTGAAACCCGGCTCCATAATGCTCT
>SVJT01000041.1 GCA_015068865.1 Oscillospiraceae bacterium
CAGGGAAAAATCCTGACAGCTGTTAAGGCAGGGAATTTTAGTGATGCAACAACCCTGTTAAATGCGTTTAACAGTGAATTGGTTCTGGCATTGTTCCGCACGGCAAGTACCCGTGAAGATGTGGATGCATTGATTGCGCCAGACGGTATATATCAGGCATATTTCACAGAAGTGAGAACAATGCTTGCCAATGCTGCTTTAAATGAATATCAAAAATTATTGGTTTATAATTATGTGCTGGACGGTAATGAATATTGTACAGACTTTACGGCAGTTTGTCGGCTGTTTTCTGATGGAATTACCTCGCTGACAATCAGTGCGCCTCCTGTTTACGGTGGTGGCGGTGGCGGCGGAACTTCCGTTGGCAGTAACCCTATTGGCGGCGGCATTGTAACGCTTCCTCCGGCACAGGAAAACCAGCCGGAACAACCCAAAGAGATTCCCTTTCATGATGTAGCTGAGGCACATTGGGCCTATGCTTATGTGAAACAGTTATATTCTGAAAAAATTATTAACGGCACCAGCGAGACAGAATTTTCACCGTCAAACAGCATTAAACGTCAGGATTTTGTGAAAATTTTGGTTGGTATCTTGGATATGGAATTATCATTAAATGATTCAACCTTTACGGATTTATCGGTAGGTTGTTATTATGAGCCCTATATTATGACGGCAGCAGAAAACGGTTTAATTTCCGGTGTCGGTGACGGAAGCTTTGGTATGAATGCGGATATCACCCGTGAGGATGTGGCTGTGATTATCAGCCGTGTTTTAGAGGGTGAAGCAGCAGAGAGTGCTGCCAAAGAGTTTGGCGATGCGGCAAACATTGCAGATTATGCAAAAGAAGCTGTACAAAAAGTTGTGTCGGCAGGCATTTTCTCCGGTGATGATGAGGGGAACTTTAATCCTAAAGCTAATCTTTCCCGTGCAGAGGCTTGTGCTGTGCTGTGCAGATTGGCAAACACTGTGAAGGGGGTATCTAAATGATTAAAAAAACATTTGCGCTTGCTCTGGTTTTCACACTGCTTGCGTCATTATGCTTTGTGATACCTACCGCGGCTGTAACGGCGGATAATATTCAACTGTTGGTTGATATTGGTGTTTTGGAACCGGAACAGGAGTCCAGAATCATTGTAAAACCGTTCACTCGCAGTGACTTTGCCAAAGTGCTTTCTATGATGGATTCTGCAGGAGCAGAAGGCACTGTGGATGAAGAATATGCAAAAGAATTTGCACAGGATATTGCGAAGGACGAAAATGCTGCCGCGATTTGCGAAATGATTGAACGCGGTATTATGCAGACGCAGGACGACTTGTTTAATCCAAAGGCAGGCATCAGCAGAACAGATGTTGTATATGCTTTGGTAAAAATCTTAGGTTATGAAGCCGTTGCTGTTAAAAATGGCAATAATGTTTCTGCTTACAACGCATTAGCTTCTAAATTGGGGCTGTTCAGAGGCGTGACCATTGCCAATGTGAACGAACTGACATATACAGAAATTGCAAAGGTTATATATAATGCTATGGGCGTGCCTTTTTATGTAGGTCAGCCGGTGATTACCCCTGTAACCAGATGCTTCTTTGATGCATGGGGTTTAACGGAGTATACCGGTAAGGTTCTGGCTAATTCAAATTTGGGTCTTGGCATTGGAAAGACCGGTTACGGATATGTCAATATCAAAGGAATAACCTATAAAACAGATATTGTAATTGAAGATGTTTTAGTAGGCTCTGAGGTTACATACTATACAAGAATCATTAACAGTGAAGAAGTGGTTGTCAGCATCTGTGCAAGACGAGCCACAGAAGCAATTACCTTTGATGCTATTGATGTTGTTAAAGTTGAACAAACAGCTTCCTATTTTGAAATTACTTATGATGAAGATGAAAAGATTAAAGTTTCAAAAAGCGCCTTTATGCTGGTAAACAATAAAACAGTAAGCCCTACAATGGAGCTTTTTGGAGCATTTAAAAACGGTACGGTTACTTTTTTGGATACCGACAGTGACGGGCGGTATGACTTAGGTCATATGTCACTTTTGGTATGGGGTATTATTGAAGGGGTTTCCGGCGACAATTCTTCTGTTGTCGTCAGAACCAGTAATGGGGCATCGAAACTTGACTTAGATAAAATTGACACGGTTGAAGCATCTGTCGGCAAGCGGGTTGTATCACCGGCTGAGCTGGCAGCAGGTATGGCAGTGGGTGTCGCTTGTGACAGCTATACCATAACGGCCGGGAAGGTAACATTTGATTTTTCCAAGGCAAAAGCGGTTAAATTATTTGCTACTGACAGAATAGAAACCGGTTATGTGGAAAGACTTTCCGATGATGAAATCTATATCAATGGAATGGATTATCCTTTAGGCGAAACCTATCGAGACTTTGTGACATCAAATTATTTGGCAAAAATTGAAGTTGGTGACGGTGTGAAGCTGTATTTCGATACCTACGGTGAAGTGGTGTATTATGAAGCAGATAACTCACTGGCCAATATGCAATATGGTTATTTGATAGCGGCAAAGGTCTACAACAGAGGGTTAAAATGTGAACTGATGTTCAAAATCATGGATTCAAAAGGCAAAATCAATGTGTATGAGACCCACGAAGGCAGCTTTGTGTTAGACGGTGTGAAAACAGATATTCAGTTAAGCAGTTTGTCTTATGCTGTTGGTTCTTCTACTGTTGATTTTTCTAAGCGTCAGGTGGTACGCTTTGCGGCGCAGGAAAATATGATTCGCAAAATAGATACTGCTGCGGTGAGAACCGGTGTTGAGGATAAGAAAAATTCTTTAACGCAGGATCATGCTTTTGATTTCTATGCAAGTGGTCAGAGTGGCTTATATGTAACCGGCGGTAACGTTGGTCGAGAGTTCGTTGTTGAAAATAGTTGTCTGGTTTTTGTAGATAACGAGTTTTCTGATACGACGAACCCCAATGAGAAGCAATTCTCCATTGGTGACACTTCTATGCTGGGAGCTTATACCATTAACTATATTGCCGGTTATGATGCATCAGATATGAAAGAACTTGGCGTCATTGTGTATTACGGAAAGTATGGCAGAAGCAGCTCTGCAGGCTCCTCCGGTTCCACCCGACAGTCAATGGGACATAATGAAGCAAATTGCTACATCATAGAAACAGTTACCAAACGTGTTGGCGAAGACGGTGAAGAAGGCTTTGGTTTAACTGTGGTTGATACTACCGGCAAGAAAAACTATTTTGTGCCTACAGAAAATCTGGCATTGTACGAGGCACGTGATACTTCCTGGACAGGTAACGACCGCATCACGTTGTATGAATGTAATCCCGAGCAGCTTGATACGGTGCTCCATAGCGGCGATGTAATTCGTTTCACAACTTTGGACGGTGACATCAACTATATTGAAAAACTGTTCGACTTTGAAAGTAACAAGAACAGTTCTTCTCCCGTTAAACCCATCGGCGGTGTTACCTATGGATTTGTATACATCGAAAAGAATTCAGAATCCAGCGTTTTATATAGTAATGACGGAACGCTGCTTCAGAATCCGGATGTGACAACCTATGTATTTAAAAACAGATCCGGGGTTACAAAGGTTCCGGTTTATAATGTAAACCGCGGCACGGTTACCATGTATGACCATAAAGATATTCCTACGGCGGCTAAGGGTAACACAGTCAAAGCATTCCTTAGGTATTATAACCATTCCTGGATATTTGACTATATTTTATACTTATACGATTAAGGGGGAGATGAGAAGATGAAAAAAATGATTGCAATGATTGTAAGTATGTTACTGGTCTTTTCCTGTCTTCCCGCTATGTTCGTTTTTGCTGCTGATGCTCCTACACGCGGAAGCTATCTTGATGATTTTGAAGACGGTGCCCTGTCAGCTCCCTTTACCAACTGGGGTGACTTTACAGTCGTTGATAATGTGGGCAAAAACAACTCCAAAGCTTTAAAGGGAAGCAATTCCTATTGCTATGTGGAATTCGGCAAAACCATGACCACCGACGACATTGCGGTTATCTCGTTTGATTTAAAGATTCCTGCAATGCCCACGGGGCTTGCTGCCGATACAAATATCGTAACGCTCGGTATGTGGCCTCATAACGGCTCAACGGGTATGGAAGTAAAATATTCTGTAACCGGCGGCAGTGCCTCTTTCATCAGCGGTGCAAACTCAGTGGCAGTTGATACCAACGCCTGGTATCATGTTGTTGTGATGAAAGACTCCAGCGCCGGCGGAAACGGTAAGATTACTCTATTGAACGAAAGTGGCACATTGTTGCTTACAAAAAATGTTTGGATGGCACCTGGTGGTGCATACGACCGTTTCACACCGTTTTTTGCCAATGCAGCATCAGGGGTTTCCATCCTGGTAGATAATCTCGCTCTTGACTATTTTGATAAGTCATCTGCGACTCCGGAATTGAAAAGCAGTACTTTAACCGATGGTGCCACCGGGGTTTTACGGAATCAGACATTTCGTTTTACGTTTAATCAGGCATTGCACAGCGATTCGGTGATTGCTGTAACCGGTGGGAATACAAATCCGGTTGTGGTTTCAAAACCGGTTGCAAACTATATTGATATAAGCTTTACCGGTCTTTTAGAAAGAAACACAACCTATACCGTGAGCTTTGCAGGTGTTAAAAATGCGAGCGGAACAGCATGCACTGATGCAAGCATTTCCTTTACAACGGAGGATGTGCACGTTCTTTCTGCACCGGTAGTTGGTGATGTCACCCCGGTAACAGATGTGACCACAAAGGTTGCGTTTACCTTAAGCGACCCCTACAATTATCCGAAATTTACCGGTATTGTGGCGGCAGCGGTTTATGATGTAAACAATTCTCTCTTGGGTTTTGATTTGTTATCGGTGGCTGATGTTACCATGGGCACAGAAACTGAGCTGACCTTCAGCTTTGGTTTAACCAATGCCCAAAAGGTAAAAATTATGGCTTTTGATTATGCAAACGGCTTGATGCCTCTTGCCGTTGGCGAAAAAGCGTTATCATAAATTTTTATATATTATTTTGAGGAGGAAAAAAGATGTTGAAAAAATCAATGGTTTTATTCCTGAGTCTTTTATTGGTCTTTGCCTGTCTTCCTGTAACCAATGTTTTTGCGGCTGCGGTTGAAAAGGGAACCTATACGGAAGATTGTGAAGACGGTGCTTTATCAGCTCCTTTTGTTAACTGGGGTGACTATGCAGTTGCAGAGGGCGTTGGTAAAGGCGGTTCTAAAGGTTTGGTAGGTCATCGCTCTTATGCATATGTTGAGTTTGAAAATGCAATGACAACGGATGATATAGCTGTTATCACGTATGATTTTAAAATTTCTGCATTGCCTACAGCTGTGGAAGCTGATACCACTTTCCTGACTCTCGGTCAGTGGCCTCACAATGGTTCCGTTGGTATTCAGGCAAAATATTATGTGTCAACCGGCAAGGCAGATTTTGTTAACGGTGCCAATACGGTAGCGGTTGATACTTCTGCCTGGTATCGTATTGTAATCTTTAAAGAATCCAGTGCTGCCGGCAGTGGTAAAGTATATCTGCTGGATGATAATGGCTCACTGCTTCTTTCCAAAACAAATCTCTGGATGGACCCCATCAGTTCAAACTATGACCGTTTTACCCCCTTTAATATGTCAGATGTAGGTGCTGAAATTGTGGTCGATAATCTGAAACTTGATTATATTGACCAGTCTGCAAACGGTCCTGCGTTAAAAGAGAGCAGTGTGACAACAGGTGCTGAAGGCGTTGCTCAGAATTTAAAATCAATTAACATTAAAGTTGACCAGCCTTTAACCACCAAGGCGGCGACCTTAACACCGGCTGAAGGCGAAGCCATTACCTGTACGGTAACCGCAGGTGTAACGCCCTTAGACTATGTTGTTTCCTGGACTGCTGACCTTGCATATTCCACAACCTATACCCTGGGTATTTCCGGTTCTACAAACAGATTAAACACAGCAGCAACAGGAACAGTTACCTTTACAACTGAAGAAAAGCCTGTGATTATCCACAACACTTCTGTTTTTGAAAACTTTGAAGATGGCTCATTAGACACCACAAAATTCCAAAACACCTTAAGTGCTGCAACCATTGTTGAAGGCATTGGCAAAGACGGCGGCTGGGGCTTAAAGATTGGTGCTAACAGCACAGGCAAGCTGATGACAGAGAACTTTTCCTTGGTAGAGGATGACCAGGCAGCCCTTTCCTTTGACTTTATGCTCACCAAAGATGCAGCAGCGGCTGCAAGTAATACAAGACTGTTCCATCTTGCACATTGCAGTGCCGAAGGAGGCAGAATGATAACCGTTGAGAAAGACGCCGGTACCTCTGCGGGCTTCAGACTGGCCGGTGGTTCTACTCTTAACGAACTGAAACTGAACACCTGGTACCATGTGGGTGTTGCCAAAGCCGGTTCCGGCACAACGGCAGACGAACAGTACTTCTATTATTATTCTGATGAAACTGTTGACACCACAAGAACAAGAACAACTAAATATCACACCAATTTTGCTTTTGAAATCTTAAATGTAATAACCGCAACCGGTGCTGAGGCAGTTATTGATAACATTGCTTATTCATTAAAAACCAAAACAACTTACGGTCCTGTTCTCACGAACAGCAGCATTGCAAACGGTGCTACCAATGTGCCTGCAAGCACCAAGAGAATGACAGTGCAATTTGATGCACCCTTTACCTGTAAAAACAATACCTATGTATATGGTCTAACCGGCGTAACCATGAAGGCTTCTGACGGCACCAATATTCCTGTTACCGTTACACCGGTAAGCAATTACTTTACGGCTATGGATTATGTTGTGACCTGGACAGCTGACCTTGCGAAAAACGAGACCTACACCCTTGATTTCTCCGGTGCGAAGAACCAGGATGGTGCTTCCGCTACCGGCCGTGTGGCCTTCACAACTGCACCTCCCACCTTTGAGGATGAGGTGCTGAGAGACAGCTTTGAAGTTTCATCTTATTTCACAACCTATCCCGGTCAGTATGGTGACAAATATAATGGCACATCCTTCCTTTCTGCATGGAATTTTTATAACCGTGCCGGTGTTAATCAAACAGACGGTTACACAGGAAAAGCAGCAAAAATCAGTAAAGCAGGTTGCACAAGTCGCTTAACCGGTTTATTCTCCCGTCCTGCTGTGACCATTAACGAAAACGAAACGCTGGTCATGAACTTCAGAATGAAGATTAAAGATGCCACCGATGTTACCTATAACAATGAAACAGGAACCTATTCTGAAGGTAACCAAGTACTTTTTGGTGTGTCATCTGCCGGTAGCAATTCACCGACTGATAGCGGAACAGCCTTCTACATTAACACCGATATTTACACCGGTGAGAACTTTATTGGTCGATATAAGTCCACCTTTCATGGTGAACAAACTGCCGGTCGAAACGGTTATTATTATGACGAAAATAAATGGTATAATGTTTACTGGACAGTAACCCAGAGCGAGTTAAACTATTCAATTGTAGATGCTGCAACAGGTGAACTGGTTTATCAGGGCTCTAATTCAGGCAACTATACCGGTAACACCGTTTTCATCCTTGGTGAAATGGCACAGTGGAGTTCAACAGATAGCTCAATAAGATATGATAACCTTAATAATGGTACTGAAATTACTATCGATGATGTGGCTCTGTGGACCATTGACAACACCGATGGCTGCAAAGCAAAAATTACTTCCGCCCTGCCTGAAGGCGAAGTGATTGACAAAGACAGTGATACCATTGAAATTGCTTTCAACCAGCCCATGCTGCCTGCAAGAACACAGATTGATGTTTATGAAGGCGATGATTGCGTGGCTGCTAATGCAACCGGCAAAACACCTTACATTTTATATCCCGACTTCAATAAAATTGCTCTCGATTTTGCAGGTCTTGAATATGCATCAGACTACACAGCCGATTTAGGCGGTCTGGTGTCAGCAGGCGGTGCCGGTATGCTGGATACGGCTGCGACTGTATCCTTTGCAACGGAAGCAGATGCTAACAATGATGTAACCATCATTGGCGATGTAAAAGCAAACTTTAACAATGGTAACTTAAACGGAACCACCATTGCGTTAACCGTAAACAACAATACGCAGAGTGCTATTAACGGTGCTCAGCTGCTGGCAGGTATTTATGCAAGCGGCGGTAAGCTCTTAGGTGTTGAAAAAGCATCTGCAGATTTAGCACCGGGCAGAAACAGCGTTTCTATTCCCTTTGCACAGAATTATACGAATGCCTGCAAGGTAAAAGTATTTATCTGGAACGGCATGAATACATTGCAGCCTTTAGGCGAAGCTGAAGAAGACTGGGGCGGTGCTACAGAAGTGCTGTTTATCGGTAACTCCCTCTCTGAAGATGCTTCCCAGTATCTGCACCTGATGGCTCAGGCAGACGGCAACGAAAAGTTTAACTTCACCGTTACAGCAGTTGGCGGTGCCGGTTTAACGCATCACGCAAGAAACCTGCGTCAGGAACTGGAGAACCCCGATTATGTTCCCGAAGGCGGTACAGTAAGAGACAGCTATTTCGTGTATATTAATGGCGAAGGCCCTGATTACTCATCATATCGCAAGCTGACCGATATGCTCAGCAGCAAACAGTTTGATGTAATTGCCATTCAGGATTACGGCAACGGCGTGACTAACTATAATTATGACCTTGCCAATGTAACCTATATGGTTAACACCTTAAAACAGCTGCAGCCCAATGCAAGAATTATGCTCTATGAAACCTGGAGCCAGAATTCCTCCAGAGGCGCAACTTATACCTACAGAATCGCTCCCTGGTATAAAGCAGCTGCTGAAGCCTTGGATGTTGAAATCATCCCCAGCGGCCGTGCCTTTAACTTAGCACAGCTCAGCGATGCGGAAGGTGAAGGCTTTAACACAGCGGCACCGACTGTTGGTAACACCGATCCCGGGGCACAGACCGGCGTTGGTATTGCAGATGCGCTTGGTATGTACAGAGATACTGACCATGCAAGCTATTATGGCAGATATTTAACCGATGCGGTTATTTATGAAGCCATCACCGGTGAAAGAGTCAACCCGAGCTTTACAGTTCCTGCTCCTACCGGTGTTGATGCAGCGACACACGCTGCAAATCTGGCTGAACTGAGAGAGTTTGCTCATCAGGCAGTTTTGGAATTTAACTAAAATCGTTAGCTCAATGTGAAATGAGGCGGTAGCAAAATGAACTCATTTTGCTACCGCCAATTTTAACATTGATGCACTTACTTTAATACTGTTTTAATAGCAGTTTTAAAGTAAGTGCATCAAAAAATCAAGATATGACGGAGGATATAATATGAAACGTGTTGTCACTTGTTTTTTAATTTTAATTATGACATTGTCTGCGGTGATTTCAGCCTCAGCAGCACGCATAACGCCGCCCTTTAAAGACCACATTATTGGCGATAGATTAGATAAAAATATGCCTGTCCCCTTTTCTGTGGAGAATGTTAAGTCAGAGCTTTTAGCACAAACGGATTTCGGCAGTGTGCAGGAGAACCTGACGGTGATGACATGGTCTATGGGCACCTGGACGACGGATAACGGCGTTTTAAAAATTGAAAAAACTGCTCCGGAAACTTTGGGACAAAAGGTGTATGCCTATACCGGTTCTGTTGAGAGTGGAGCCTATTATGCTTTTGTGTGCAAAATCAAAGAAGAAAATTATACCGGCAGTGTAAAACCCCGTTCTATATTATCTGCTTATCAGGGCAACACCTGGCGTGGTGAAAGCGGCAGCTATTTGCAAAAAGGGCAGACGGATGCAAACGGTTTCTATACGCTGACGCAGGTTATTTGCGTTCCTGAGGGCGCTAATCAGCTACGGTTGACAGCCCAAATGGATGTTAATACCTGCGGAACGGTTACCTATGACGATTTTAAACTTTATAAAATACATTTGGATCCTCTGGAGTCTATTTTGGTAAAACCTGCCTATAAGGGGTTCATTTACGGTGACGGCATTGCCGATATTGATGTGGATGTTAAGATTACCGAAAGTCCGAATGAATATCTGTTAAGCAATATGACCCTTTCGGTTGAACTGTTAACAGAAAATGATGAGGTTTTATTTACATCTGAGTCCTCTGAACTGCAGGAACGGATGAATGTAACCTTTTCTTCTAAAGGGTTACCTGAGGGCAATTATTATGTGAGCACCAAGCTCTTCAACAAAACCACAGGAGAATTGATTTCTCGAAAAGAGCACACCATCCGAAAGGTTTCAGCAAGCTACAGACCGGATTTTTATGTGGATGAAGACGGTCACGCCGTGAGAAACGGTGAAAAAACCTTTTTCAAAAAAATTTATAACGCCCAGAACGATTATGCCGCCATTGCCAACGACATTAAGGACACGGCAGTGGATAGCATCGGGCATAACGGCATGGGCTGGTGGTTTTCCAACACCAACGAGAATATGGCAGAGGCTTTTTCGATTCTAAATGAGACCGGCAAAACCATGCATCTTTCTTTGATGGGCTATTGGTGGGGGAATCGGGAGCTGGATGTGAATATGTTTAAATCCATGATTACCGACCAACGGGATATCCGTCCCTTCTTTCAGCAGATTGTAGAAGAGCATAAAGAGACTGAATTTTTAGACGGTTATTACATTTTTGACGAGCCCAGCCCGATTTTATATGGCGAAGAAATCCGCTGGAATCAGGAAATTTTATCATCTTTAGATGCTGACCATCCCACCTACGGTATTACAGACGGAGCCTTTGATAACTATGGTATTTTTACCAAAATGGTGGATGTTTTAGGGATTGACCCCTATCCTGTCAGCGGCAAGGAGACGGATGATATTGCCATTGTTGGCCGCAGTGTACGGCAGATTGAAGAGAATTTCCCCAATCGGCCTATGTATGTGTGTCTCCAGGGCTTTAACTGGCGCGGTCGTTATGGCGAGGGGAGTCGCGGTCCCAACTATACAGAGCTTCGCAATATGGCATATCAGGCGATTTGCGAAGGAGCAGACGGATTGGACTGCTATGCTTATCAGGCTATGATGAACGACCCCGAAAAGTCTTTTGAGCAGTGGTGGAGCGAACTGACCACCCTTTATGCTGATGTTGAAAAATATGAAAAAATTATCTTATCTTCAGAACCGGCACCGACATATACCGTCAGTGGCGGAGGAGATTGGCTGAACATCACCGCAAGAAGATATAACGGAAAAAGCTATTTGTTTGCCGTGAATAACACAAGAAAGACCCAGAGTGCAACAGTGAAAATGGATGGTGGCACTACAGCTGTGGCAGATACCGGAGCAACCCTGACACAAGGCGCATCGGGGTATGCCTTGAGCTTTGAGCCATTAGAAGTTAAAATTCTTGAAATCACGCAAGGTGCTTACCTTTCTCATGAATCAGAACTGCTTTCGATGGGATTCTTCAACTGCAAAAATGCATATCCCGTTGTTTTGGGTGAAGAAAATATTTTGCAGGTGACAGACGATTCTGTGATTATTAATTACCGTGCACAAATTAGCGAAAAGGCAAAGCTTTTCATTAATGGTGTTGAGAAGCCGTTAGCAGGTAAAATCAGCCTTAAGCGTGCAGACAGCTTTACAGTGACCGTTGTGGCAGAGGACGGCAGAACGAAGACAACGACTAAATATTTGATTGACAGACAGTAAATTAAGACCGGAGGATATTATGTATAATATAGTGGATTTCGGAGCTGTTTCAGATGGCAAAACAAATGTAACATCGGCTGTTCAAAGGGCGGTGGATGCCTGCCGTGAGCAGGGCGGTGTGGTTTATGTGCCTTTTGGCACCTATGTCGTGGCATCGGTTCATATATACAGCCATGTGCATTTCGTTTTTGAGCCGGGGGCAGTTTTTTTGGGCAGTACCGATGCAGATGATTTTGATGACAGAGAAACGGTAGATTATCCTTTATATCAGGATTTTTCCCATTCCTTTTTCCATCGTGCCATGTTCTGGGGAGAAGATTGTGAAGACATATCCTTTTCAGGGAATGGCACCATTGATATGCAGAGCACTTGGGAAAACAGAGATATTCCCGGGGAAAATGCCTGGTGCTGTCGCAGAGCTGCGAAGATATTTTCTTTTAAGAATTGCAAGGATGTTGCTATTTCAGAGTTAAAGCTTTACAATGCTACGGACTTGGCAGTATACCTGGCAGGGTGCGAAAATGTCCGTCTGACAGGTCTTACGGTGAAGGTGCATATTGACGGTATTAGTCCCGATTGCTGTAAAAATGTGATTATTTCCGACTGCCATGTGGTTGCCGGGGATGACGCCATTGTACCGAAATGTTCTTATACGTTAAATAAAAAGCAGTTGTGTGAGAATGTTGTGATTTCTAATTGCACCGTGTCCTCCCGTATGTGTGCCATTAAACTGGGCACCGAAACAAACGGTGGTTTTAAAAATATTGTCATTCAGAATTGTGCTATTTATGATACCTGTCTCACCGGTGTGGCACTGGAAATTGCAGACGGTGGTGAGATGGATGGTATAACGGTGAGCAACATTACAATGAAAAATGTGGGGTCTCCCTTCATTATTCAGCTCACAGATAGAGGTCGGGGACCGGAGGGCACCACCATTGGCTCCATTAAAAACGTTTTGATGGATAATATTGTTGCCATTGGACCTTATGATGAGATTGAACCCATTCGCTACAAGGTGGATTCTGTGGATGAAACCCTCTTTGATAAGGCTCATGTGATTGCCTCCAGTGTCATCGGTCAGCCAAATGGAAAAATAGAAAACATTTCTCTTTCTAATATCTATCTGACTGTGCCCGGCGGCGGAACAGAGAAAGACAGGGAAATTATTGTGCCGGAAAGAGAGAAAATGACCCCTTCGGCAGCGACCTTTGGTGAAGTGTTGCCGGCTTACGGCATCTATTTCCGGCATATTAAAAATTTGAATCTTTGCAATGTTCAAACCTTTACTCTTTCGGAAGATGCCCGGGAGGCTATGGTGTTTGAGGATGTAGAATAAGAGAATTATGACCCTTTGCGTAAAGGAGAAGAAATATGGAAAGAAATCAGCTTCCGCTTAAGAAAGTATTGTCGCTTACAGAGAAAATTGTGCCGTCAATGCGGTATAAAGAAGGCGAGGATTTTGCCAACTGGCAGGAAAAAGGACGGGAAAAACTGAAAGAATTGTTGGGGCTTCCCTTTGTTTTATGTGATGATTTGTTTTCAGTTGAATCTGAAACAGAATGTGCTGATTATAAGGAAGTCCGTTTTACCTTTCAAAGCGAGGAAGGGTATTTCGTCCCCTGTCATTTGCTGATTCCCGGAGACATTAATCAGCCGGTGCCTGTGGTGTTGTGTCTGCAAGGTCATTCGACAGGCATGCATATCTCTTTGGGTAGAGCGAAATTCCCCGGGGATGAAAATTTAATCGCCGGCGGTGACAGAGATTTTGCCATTGGGGCTGTGAAAAGAGGCTATTGTGCCCTCACTATTGAACAACGGGCAATGGGCGAGTGCGGTTCCGGCGAAAACGGCGCGCCGGCTTGCCATGTCAGCACTATGGCGAATCTTTTGATTGGCAGAACAACTATTGGAGAACGGGTTTGGGATGTTATGCGTGCCATTGATGTTCTGGAAAAGTATTTCTCTGTTGTGATTGATACAGAGAACATTATTTGTCTTGGAAATTCCGGTGGCGGTACAACAACCTTTTATGCGGCTTGTTTGGAAAAACGCATTTTTGCGGCAATGCCGTCATGTGCTGTTGCATCATATGATGCGTCAATTGCAGCAATGTCGCACTGCTCATGTAACTTTGTGCCGGGAATCAGAAATTATTTTGATATGTGCGACTTAGGCGGACTTATTGCCCCGCGTGCACTTGTGATGGTAAACGGAGAAGAAGATGTAATTTTCCCGATTGATTCAGCAAAGGAAATGGCAGCGCATATAAAAGTAATGTACCAAAAAGCAAATGCGGCAGAAAAGTTTGCCCATGTTATAGGTAATGGCGGACACAGGTTTTATGCAGACGATTCGT
>SVJT01000042.1 GCA_015068865.1 Oscillospiraceae bacterium
CATTAAAGCCTTTATGGCAAGCACTGCAGAAAAAGCAGCTGATAAAGGCACCTTCGTGCTGGCAACCGTTCACGGTGACATTCACGACATCGGCAAAAATATTGTCAAACTACTTTTAGAAAATTATGGTTACACCGTTGTGGATTTAGGCAAGGATGTGCCCCCCGAAACAATCGTAGAAGAGGTCATCCGTCTGAAGGCTCCTTTTGCCGGACTCAGCGCCTTAATGACCACCACCGTGCCGGCTATGGAAGAAACCATTCAACTGATTAAAGAAAAGGCTCCCTGGTGCAAAACCATTGTGGGCGGCGCTGTTTTAACACAGGACTACGCCGACAGAATCGGCGCTGACAAATATGCAAAAGACGCTATGGAAGCCGTTCGCTATGCCGACAGACTGTAGTAAAATGCGCAGACCGTGCAAAGCAAAGAATCAAAATTCAACAACTAAGGCTGTAGCATTATACAAATGCTACAGCCTTTTAATCATTCCAGTGTCGGCAGTTTATCTAAATACTTTCTCAGCAGTTCCTGGCTAACGCCATTGTTTCTGATAATATCCCGATAGAAATAAGCACTCTTTTTGGGCGTTCTCTTAAAGGTTTCAAAGTCCACATCCACCAATCCGAATTTGGGCTTGTAACTATACCATTCAAAGTTATCCATTAAGGACCAATGGATGTAGCCTTTCACATCTACGCCCATCTCCATAGCATCGTGAAGGGCAGAAAGAAACAGCGTGAGGCACACAAGCCGCCAGTCATCATCCTTGCAGGCTACACCGTTTTCCGTTATGTATACCGGCTTATCCATCACACGGCAAAGCTGATGTACCATTACTTCGGGGTATAACTCATCCAGATAGAAATTCTTCATATCAATGAGGGGTAAGTATGTATGTGTGTATCGTTTTCTCATTGTTTTAATGCATCTTGCGTCTACCGCCGAGCGGTTATAAATGTTAATGGCCCAATAGTCACAGGTGTCTTTAATGTCTCTGTCAAAAAAGCCGTCGTCTCTGCCTAAATCCACCACTTCACCGGTGCGGATGGCATGGAAGAAATATTCATTAGCCTGTGCATCCTTATAGTCTGCCCATGCTCTGTCAAAAACATCATACTGTCTTTTGGGATGAAACATGGTAAAGGAATGAGCGGTACTGACAGGTGCTTTGGAATATTTTTTAATGATATGATAGCCTAAGGCGTGGTAGCGGAGCTGATCGACTCTGTTTTCAAAGGCATTAGTTTCATTCATAACGTTCCAGTTATCTACATAGGGTGCATAAATGGGCACTACCTTTTCACAAAACCGTTCAAAATATTTCCGGTTGTCTAAGTTGGAAAAACCGCCTAAATCGTCAAACCAGATGGGATGGGTAAAATGATGCAGGGTTAAAAATACACCAATGCCCTTTTCCTTTAACAATCTGATTTCATCCAGATAATGGTTGATGGCCTCTTCGTTAAACTGACCTTCCACAGGTTCAATTCTCGACCATTCAATGCTCATTCGGTAATTGGGAATTTCCAGTTCTTTTAAAAGGTTTGTATCCTCTTCCACCATATTATAGTGATTGCAGGCCATACCGGAAGGCACAATGATGCCATTAGGGTCATAAGGGCGCTCCTGCTCCTCTTTATAGCGGTTAGCATTGGTATTATTACCTTCTATCTGGTGTCCGGCTGTACCAACACCCCACTTAAAACCTTCAGGGAATTTAAAATCAGGAATTGAAAAAACATCATACATAGTCTTTATCTCCTTTTCTAATTATTTCAATAAAATTCATTAATCAAGAGAATCCCTCATATCACTGTATCTGAAGCGATCATTTTCAGAGCGTGCAAAACATTCCGCACGTTGACATCCACGAATTACTCTTGCTGCAAGGATTCCGCGCAAACGGCTAAGTGTATCATAGTAACTTAAGTAATCAAAAAATTCAACGTGCGTTGCATAATATAAGTTTTGAATAGCAGAATACCACAAATCATATGCTTCAGTAACATCAACATACATACAGGGAATAAAATCTCTCATATCTTCCCAGTTTTCTGCATAGTAAATCTTTTTAACCCAATGAGAGGGATATTCTCCGCTTGAAAACGCCGCCCTACGCACGCCGTTACGCACAATTTTCGGTGCTAACATATGATCTTCATGGTAGCTACCGTCCCAATGTGTCAGTATAACATCCGGCTTTTCACGGCGAATAATTTCAGCCATATCATTATAAATCTCGTCACTTTCCGGAACATTAGCATCCTTATAGTTCATACAAATAAAATTACCGCCCAAGGCTTCTGCAAATTTCGTCGCACCTTCAATATTTATTTTGCGAAATTCCTCCATAGAAATATTTGCAGGGTGCCCACCCTCACCGGCAGTAATAGCAACTGTGGTAATTTTATCCCCCATTAAGCTATGCTTAGCCAAGGTCTTTCCACAGGTCAACTCTGCGTCTATAATATGTGCTCCAACCGCCATAATATGTAATGGTTTTCTCATAATGTTCTCCCTCTTACCAAATTTTAATTTTTTATACTCTATCCAATGTACACCAGGAAAGTGGCAAGGGCAGAACCGTCGCCAAAAACGCATCATCCCCTGTAACTGTACCGGGTTCAAAGGGGCCGAACAGAAATCTTGTTGCTTCAAGCCTGTCCATTATAATAGTGGCTTCTTTATCCGTTTTTTGGCAGTATGCCTCTCCGTTTTTATGACAGATTAAAAGCCTGCCCCAATCCTTTATTTCAATCACGCTTTCTCCCTCAGGCATACAGGCACCGCTTTGTTTTTTGAGTTTTATCAGTGCATCGGCAACCTTATCGAAATTAATAATTTTAAAATGACAGGGTGATGAAACCGACATCCAGGACGAAACACGGGAATAGTACTGAACCGCTTCATAGTCCGATGCAAACAGGGAAAAATAGATTCTGGCATCAACCTTTTTCTGCCAAGAATACATCATAGTTTTCAAGGTTTCAAAATTCTCCGCGCCAAAATCGGATATTCCTTCCAGATTACCCGAAACAGAAAGATACCCTACCATTTCACCTTGTTTATTCAGGGCAATAAAGATTCGGCTTTCATAGGCACGAAGAACGTCATAATCCCCTCTGTGCGTCTCATCATAGGCCCGTTCTACATACATAGGCATTTTTTTGCGAAGGGCTTGTATATAAGCAAACTCTTTAACATCCTCATAGGAAATTTCCTTAAAATCAAAGATTTCATCGCCATTAAAACAATATTTTGTTGTAAATGCATTTACGTGGAAATTATAGGATATACCGCTGACTTCATAACCATAACGGTTATACCGTTGTCTTGCGCCGCCAAGACGGGAGGCATCGGCACCAATTCGTTCCAGTTCCTCCATGGCCGCATCCATCAAAATGCGCATATAGCCTTTGCCCTCGTACTCAGGCAAGGTTGCCACATTGCCTACCGTTGTAAATAACAGCTCTGCATCCCCCACCTTAACTTTTAAGGGATAAACCCCCAACAGAGCACATATTTTTCCGTTTTCCTTGATAGCCAAATGCATATTCATATGATAATCATCACGAACACACATTTTAGGCAGTTCTTTTTCAAAATCCATTTCTTTTTTATTCTGCTTTGTAAATACGGTATTTAAAACAGAAAGCCACTCATCATAATCATTTTTTGTGAGTCTTACAACTTCCATTTTGCACACTCCTTATATTTCATTATCCACAACAGCACGGATTGACCAGTTGTGTTTTTCAAGAAGCTCGACGGCTTTTTCCTCGTCGCAGGAGAGTATATCCCGCACGATTGAAATTACACGTCCTCTCAGCTTTATATTGGTCGGTTGTAAATTAATCATCAGGTTTTCGTAAACTTTACCCGTTTTAATCATTGAACAGGTGGAAATCATATTTAAAACCAACTTCTGAGAGGTTCCCGCCTTCATTCGCGTGGATCCGGTGACAACCTCAGGACCGGTTTGAGGGCAAATGGAAATATCCACAAATTTGTCAATGGGGCAACCTTTGTTATTGGAAATGCCCACGGTGACACAGCCTACACGCTTCGCCTCTTCTAAAGCGCCCAGCACATAAGAAGCGCCGCCGGAAGCGGAAATGCCCACGACCACATCATTTTTGGTAATATTGCGAATTTGCATTTCTTCAATGCCTTTTTCTTTATTATCCTCTTCATTTTCGCTGGCCTGCATCATTGTTTTGGCACCACCGGCAATAATGCCCTGCACCAAATCACGGGGCACTCCGTAGGTAGGCGGACATTCAGCCGCATCAACCACCGCCAAACGACCGGATGTGCCGGCACCGATATAAAGCAGGCGACCGCCTTGATTAAGACCTTCTACAATAGCATCTACCGCTTTGGCAATCTGGGGAAGTTCAGCCTCAACCGCCTTAATAACCGTTGCATCCTCCTGATTGATAACGGTGAGCATTTCCAAAGTGCTCATTTTGTCTATATGCATCGTTCTTTCATTTCTCGTTTCAGTTAAATTCATTATTCTTCCTCCCATTTAATACAAAGATAGCCTCCTCCTTCAACAGTACACTCCATTTTCCCATCAGAAATGCAGTTTACAGAACCAAAGCCCTCCACTTTGAAGTTTTTGCCCGGGTTATATTCTGTCGGGTTAAAGCTCATTACATCGCTCATTGTTTCTTTGCCTATATTAATCAACAAAATCATTCTTCTCTTGCCATTCTGCAAAGCCGCAGAACAAATATAGGGCTTCATAATCATACCGGCACTCCCCATACCGACATCACTCGCAAACTTATGAGCTCGTTCCGCCTGCACCACCGGTGGACGAAGCACCGTTACATGGCGGAAAAATTCTCTATGAGCATACCGGAACTGAACCAACTTTTTCGTAAACTCCAGCCTTTCCGGCATATTAATCAGGTCTGCATTCACCCAACCCATTTGCTGACCGCACAAAAGACTTTGTGCCAGGTGATATTTCCAGTGCATATCCGAATGTTTCATATAACCATTAGTATTTCTGCCCAGCACCTTAATCACATCTGAATAAATCCGCATAAAAGCCGGCACCTCGTTATCGCACCGCACCCACGCCCAGGATAAAAATCCATCCAGTTGCGATGCAAACACCTCTGCATTAGATTCTGAGGTAAAGGCCTTTCCTTCCGGCTTATGACCATTGAGTTCAGCCAACAAATCGTTATATTCCTGCGTCCACCAGCTGCCGCCACCCAAGGGATGACCGTGAGTTTCATCCATACACAAATGAGGGATTCGTGCCGCTATCTGGTCTAAATAAATAGCATCTACACCTAATTCTTCGAACATATCCGTTGTGAGCTTCACTAGTTTATCCCGCCATTTCTGATAGGAGGGGCACATAGCCGTTAACTCTACCAGCTTACCGTCCGATTCTCTGGATTCAAACCGCAGAATAATGGGATCGCCACTCTCTGTTTTCACCGAGCCGGCTCTGCCGATGGATTCAAATTCAAAGTCGCTGTTGCCTCTGTCTTTGGTATCCCACAACAAGGCGTTGATGTATGGCATTATGCGGATGTCGTGCTGTTTCAGCTCCGAAAGCCCCTTCATAAAGCTGTCTTTCGCCGGTAAAAAGTGAGGATAGTCGTTATTAAAGGGAATTTTGTGCCAGTTATACACATGATAGCCAATCGGCACACCAAAAAACTTTTGCAAACGAATCACATTTTCATACCAGTCTTCGGGTTTAACCTCGTCGCTGTCTGTTCGGAGATTGGTGGGGATGGGCTCCCCGTCTTCGCTGTCCTGGGGCACCCAATCCATCACCCAAAAGGGAATATCCTGCATCCAGAGAGGTGTTTGTTTATCATCTATTGAACGTTTCGTCCAGAAGCATTCTTGTTGCACGAATTCACGATAGATTTCTGTTGCATCAAACCAATCCCCTGCAAAGCTCTGCCAAATCATTTTCCCGGGCAGATGATTGGTATTTTTCGTCTTACCCCAATCCTCGGCATAGCATCGGCAGGAAAGCCGTACACTACCCTTTTGGGAGGAATCAGCCTGAAATTCTTTTTTGCCGCCGGATGCATCATGAACACCAAAGTAAATGCCGTTTACTTTCTGTTCATCTGTTCTATACAGCGCCATATAGGCCATCGTGCCGTAAAACCCACCGGGATAAGAGCCGTTAAAATGCATATCCGCCGTGGAAAATTCCCGGGCAACCGAACCGCCACTTTCAGGACGGAATAAATCGTGTGGTTTGTCGCATTCCCAATACAATCGGGGATAAGTGCACCACAACAGCGAATATTCACTTGAATCATTTACCACCGTAACATCCCATTTCAACCGGTTCTGTTCTGTTATGGCTTCTGCCGTTAATTTCAGTGTAATGCCGCTGATTCCATCAGGATTTGAAAGCACAAATTCTGTTTTGTTTCCCTTTTTTGAAGCTGAAACATTGCCCCAGCCGGACAAGGTATCGATAAACCGTTTTTCACCCGTAGCAACTTGTTGCAACTGCATAGCTAACAAAGGCTGCTCTTTTTTCTGATGCCATAGAGCCAAACCCTGTTCTTTAACAACATAATCAACTGACAAATCGCCGCTTATAAAGCTCGAAACTTTCGGCATTTGTTTATTCGGTTTCTTATTTCTTACAGGCAAACAGGGCACTGCCCCTTCTTCAAAGGAAAAGACCGTAAAAACAGAATTATCTTCATCATAATAGGAAAGGGTATCATTATAGTTATGACCGCCAATATGTCCCTCAATTATTTTTCCGCAAAGGCATACCAGACCGCCCTGCACCTTCAAATATCTGTTTTCCCCTCTAAACACCAGTTCCCGGGGATAAGCAAGATTGCTCCGTTTTAAGTCTTTTATTGCAAAAAAAGCATCAGCTTCTTCGCTGCCCACCATATCAAAATATTGTTCTTTTGCTTCTACCCTGCCAATTAAAGCAGAGCAATCATATAAGGGACCGTCTACAGTAAAAAAGGTTTCCTGTGTTATCGCAGCTTGTTCTTTTAACACCGTGAAACGGTTTGTCACCGTAACCTGATCCATAACCTCGCCGGTTTCCATTCGTTTGGGTTGTCCGGTAATTTCCAAGCCGTTTTCTTTTACTGTTACAGCACATCCTTCATACATAGTGGCATGATGCTTAAACTCCACACCGGCGAACCAGTCACTGGTAAATCTATCATTTAATACACCATCCAAGAATTCAAACTCGTAGGTTTCCTGCTGATGGACGACCTGCATTGTCAAACATCTATCTAACAGTTCAAAGATTACCTGCCCTTGTTCTTTGCCCAAAGAAAATGTATACGTAGCCATGACTCTCTCCTTTACTTGTTTAATTGCTTCACAATCCGTCTGGTCCGTTTTAAATTCTCTTCCATTTCCTCATAATTTGCCTGAGCGATTCCCAAAAACAAAATATCAGAAATCATAAGCGACGCATAACGGGACTGAATGGCGCCAATCCGCAAATCTTTTTCCATTGAGGGCAGCTTAATCCATACGTCAGCCAACTTAGAAAGAGTGGATGCCACCGCACCCGAAACCGCAATCCCCGGCACGCCGCTTGCCTTACATTCTGCTACCGCAGCATTGACCTCACGGGATTCACCGCTGTAAGAAAAGGCAATATAGGCATCTTTCTTCGTCCCGTGAACTGAATACATCGTCTGCACATTGCTTTTTACATCAAACATACACCGCTTATTGATTCGCACCAGTTTATGATATAAATCCTCTGCCACAATACCGGAGGCACCCACGCCAAATAGATATAGTGTGTCTGCCTTCTGAATCATTTTGATTGCTTTTTCCAGGACACCATCCGGATTCAAAGCACCTGTGGTACCGGCACTGTCGCAAATTAAATTCACCATTGTACTTTTAACCGCAGAAACCGAATCCGTTTTTTTCACAATGAGAGTCGATTCCGGCTGTATATCTTTCTCGCCGTGAGCAATGGCAATACGAAGCTCATTCAAGCCCTCGTAATTAATTTTCTTGACAAACCGCATAATTGCCGTCGGCGAGGTCTTAGTCGCTGCTCCCAGCTCCCCAACCGATAAGAACACGGCTTCCTGAGGGTGTTTCAAGAAATAACGGGCTATTTTTTCATCTGTTTTTGTAAAATTTCCGGCATTTTCCTGAATCCTGAGACGATAGCTCATAGTTTTACCTCCCACTGTAAGTCTGCAAAAAGTTTTCTTTTATGGTTTCACTGATTCTAACACCGGCAAGCTTTAGTCCCTCACGGATGGCACCAAACACCGGCGGCATGTCAGACAATATAAACTCTATTTCTCTTCCAAAATTTTTGTGCAGTTTTGGTAGAAGAATCTCTTTCTGACGGAATAAACTACCGGCCAGCGCTACCCGATTGGTATGAGAAACATATTCTCCGGCACGGTTAATAATTGTAACCCAATGGCGAACTGTTTCATCAATAATTCGTTCAGCCACAGCATCCTTTTTCTTATAGGCTGTAAATACCAAGGGTGCAAAAGAGGCAATAAATCGCTTGCCACCATCATAAAACTTTGTTAAAGCCTGTCCGGCACTCATGCCCAGTTCTTTTTCCAAAAGAGCACTCAGCAACGTTTTTTCCCCTGTCCCGTCCAGCTCACGAAGAGCCGCCTGAATGGCTTTCTGACCCAAATCATAGCCACCACCGGCGCCATCAAACAAATAGCCCCAGCCACCGACGCGCCAAAATTCATCACCGCGCCTTGCAAATGCAACAGAGCCGGTGCCGGCAATTAAAATTACACCGTCATCATCTTCTAAGCCATTACTGATAACATTCATGGCATCGCTACCGTTTTCAAAATAAGCAAGTGGAAATTCCTTGGCAAAATATGACCTGATTATCTCGGCATTATTCGAAACCGAACCGCCGGAAAGACCGATAAACATACCGTCTATCACTGTGCGTTGACTATCTTTAGTTTCCAGCAGTCCGCAAATTCCCTGCTTAATCAGCTGACAGGCTTTTTCCAAGCCAACATCTACGGGATTTCCTGCTCCCAGCAAAACTTTTTTCTTCACAAAGCCCGTTTCATCGCACAAAACAAACTCTGTTTTTGTGCCGCCACCATCTATACCAATGATTGTTTTCATTTCCTTCACCGCCAATTAGAATCTTCTTTCCTTAAGTATAGCACCGCCGTAATTTTTTGTCAACAATTAAACAATTAATTTGAAATTTAATTTCAAATTAAGCAAAAAAAAGATTCTGCCCTTAAGCAGAATCTTATAATACCTATAAAACTGCGTTTGTTACAATTCAAAAAAGATCCTTTGCAAAAGGCATCGCCACAATGGCACCGCGCTTTTGCACGCAAAATCCTGCCACACGGTTAGCAAAATCAGCAAAGGACTGTAATTCTTCAATAGAAAGTTCCTCGCATTTTTTACCACTTTGAGCAAGCTTGAATAAAAATCCACCCATAAAGGAATCCCCTGCCCCGGTCGTGTCTTTTACCGGAACATCCATAGCCTCAGAGGTGATAAATCCTTTTTCATTTCCAACAAGGGCACCTTTGCCGCCCATAGTTACAATCACCGCTTTTACACCGCCGGCAATCAGGGCTTCTGCTGCTTTTCTCGGCTCTTTACAGTCAGTTAAAAGGACGGTTTCCTCATCAGATATTTTCATCACATCCACATAAGAAAGAATGGACCGCATTCCCTCTATGGCCGCCGACTCATTCTTCCATAACGGTCCACGGTAATTCGGGTCATAGGATATGATGCATCCGGCGTTTTTTGCTTCTTCCAGTGCAGCAAGGGTCGCACTTTTAGCCGGTTCATCCGTTAAAGACAAGGAGCCCACATGGAATATTTTGCTGTTTTGAATCAGAGAATACTTCACTTCTTCTTTGGTCAAACAGGTATCAGCACCGGGCTTTCGTGCAAAGGAAAAACTACGGTCACCATTTGCATCCAGATTCACAAATGCCAAGGTTGTAAAAGCATTTTCATCCGCCAAAAGACCTTCTGTACAAATATTTTCCCCTGCTAAAACTTGACGAAGATACTCTCCATGCATATCTTTACCCACTTTGCCGATAAATGCCGTTTGCCCACCCAATCGTTGTACAGCAGCCAAAACATTGGCCGGTGCACCTCCGGGGTTCTGTTCAAACAAAGTCTGACCTGCCTCACTTTTTCCGGCATAGGTCATATCAATTAAAATCTCACCCAATGCCACAACATCAAACTGCTTCAACGTGTACACAACCCTTCATTAATCTACATTTCGTTTACCGGCCGCATCAATTCGGGGATCGGTATAAATATCAAATTCATCGCGACTCTTGGTAGAGAACTCAGACACAACAGCACCTTCGGGACCTGCCTGGAACCAGTGAAGAGTATTGGGCATAATTGTGTACTGTTCTCCGGGATGGAGAATAATTTCTTTCCGGCAGGTAAAATACTGTTCCATACCTTCCGGTGCTTTGCCGGAAATGGAGCCTTTTCCTTCCCCTTCCACGTAAAGATACACCAAACCATAACGGCAACGGAAGGTTTCTTCCTTGCCCTCTTCTCCGTTAACAGAAGGATGCCGATGTTCAGGGCAGGTCTGACCGGGCAGAAGCACCAGTTCTTTCGCGCAGCACCTTTCTGTATTGACATACACAACCAGCTCCAAACCAACAGTTTCAATACAACCCAGTTCATATTCTGCCACTTCAATGCGTTCCCGTTCCTCTTCTGTTATAGCGATGCCGGCTTTCGCCAGATATTTTTCTGCTTCTTTGCTAAATTTTTCATAATCCTGTATGGTAAGCATAATTTTCTCACTCCATTGTAAAATTTTTTTGACTAAAACACCGTTCTCAAAAGCGAGAACGGTGTTTCATTTATTTTATAAATCAAACAACTTTTTATTTAATTCCTCTGTCAGTGCGCCACCATATTCACAAATTTCAAAAGCTTCTGCATAGCGGATTTTGCTGCCTCTTTCTTCACCATAGCGCTCAATCAGTTCTTTTCTGAAACGAGCAGCCACTTTAGCAAAGCGAACCGCATAACCATGCGTTACAGCCATAACTTCTTCGTCAGTGGTTTCAGGCGTGATGTTCATACCTTTGAGCCATTCAAAACGTTCTTCCTTACCTTCCGGAACAGTTAAACCCTTTGTGTAAGGCAGCCATTCATACACCTGGCAAACGTTTAAGTCAGCAATTTTCATCTTGGTATCAATTTCATCATCCATATCCAGAACAATATCGCCACGGAATTCAGGGTTCTTAAAGTTATCTACGTTATACATAATGAGCGGCATTTTTTTCATTGCCGGCGCATCGGGACATTCATGAGGCACAATCAAAAGATAAGAAGCATCCTGCACCAACTGACCTGCTGCACGATGGTCAGCATGATAGTCATTAGGACGGTGAGTAATAATCATATCCGGCGCAAACTCACGGATGTAACGGATTAACCGTCTTCTGGTTTCTAAATCTGCCATTAAAGTACAGTCATCAATATCCCATACATCATATTGAAGACCCAACAGTTCAGCAACCGCTGCAGATTCTTTTGCACGGCAAGCTGTTGTTTCTTCCGGTGTCATAATATGATGACCGCCACAGCCGTTACACATACTTAAAAAACGAACCTCATAGCCCATTTTCACATACTTGTGAGCCAAACCGCCGCAACGGAATTCGTTGTCGTCCTGATGAGCACCAATCATTAAAATTTTCAATGAAATTCCATCCTTTCCAACTTTTGTTGTATTTATAAACAGTTTATCACATCTCTTTTTTCTTGTCAATATTCCACTCTTTGCAAATTCTTGATTTATTTGACATTCTCATTGTTTTTTATCGACTTTTTGTTGACTTTATCCCTGTTCGGTTTTATAATGAAAGCAAATATAACTTTTGGAGGTTCTTATGTCTACTATCTTAAAACTGGAAAATGATTTTTTGAAACTCGGTGCTAGCACAAAAGGCGCTGAACTTATGTACATTTACTCACAAAAAGGCACCCAATTTTTATGGGAAGGCAGCGAAAAATCCTGGAACGACCGCGCCCCCATCTTATTCCCTATCTGCAGTCGTTTGAGAAATAACCAGTATACACACAAGGGCAAAACCTACGATATGGGCTTGCATGGCTTTGCTATGTTCAAGGAATTCAAGGGCGAGAAAATCAGTGACAACGTGCTGAAATTTACCTTGGTTGCCGACGAAGAAACCAAAGCTTGTTACCCTTTTGATTTTGAACTGAACATTTACTACGAACTGGTAGAAAACAAGCTGAATGTGCGCTACGAAGTTAACAATCCGGCAGATAGCGAACTGTATTTCTCCATCGGTGCTCACGAAGGCTACTACTGCCCCGAAGGCATTGAGGAATATTATATCGAATTTGATAACGTGAGAAATTTAGACCGCACCATTACGCAGAAAGGTGTAACCACCTCTAAAACTGAGCGCATGATGACGGACTCTAAAATTTTCCCCTTAAAGAACGACTATTTCATTGGCAAGTCCATCATTCTTAAAAACACTGATATTGATAGAATGGCATTGGTGCACAAAAACAGCTCCAAACGCATCACCGTGGACTTTAAAGGCTTTCCCTGGTTCCTTTTATGGACCATTCCCGGTGAGCAGTACATCTGCTTAGAGCCTTGGCACGGCATCTGTGATATGGAAGGCTCTAATTTTGAGATTTCTGAAAAAGGCTCCATCATCACCTTAAAAGGTGGCGAAGCTTTCAAAACTGTTCACACCATTACTTTTGAAGAATAATCTCGGAAAGGATAACGACCATGAAGAAAGCTCTCCGCATCGGCTATAACCGCTATTATTGCGACGAAAACTTTAACGAACATCTTGAGTTTATTAAAAAAAATGCAGAACACATTGACGAAGTGACTTTATTTGTAGAATTCTGTCATTACGGTTACTGGGATAAAGTTTTCATCGACAAAACCGCTGAAATTTTAAAAGACAGAATTGCGAAATATAAAGAAATCGGCATCAAAAGCGTGGGCATCAATGTACTTTGCACCCGCGGTCATACCGAAGACGGTTGGGACCTTCTGCCCAGAGCCGACCTGCAATACGAGGCGGACGCAAACGGTGAAACCTCAAAATGCCGTCTTTGCATTGCAGGCGAAGATTTTAAACAGTACATCAAATATAAATATGCAACCTTAGCCAAAACCGGTGCCGATTTTATCTGGTCGGATGACGATATGCAATTAAGCATTTGTTACTGCGATGAATGTATTCGCCGATTCAACGAATCCCACGGCTATAGCTTTAACAGAAAAGAGCTGGTAGAAGCCGAGAAAAAGGACAGAACCATTGCCGTTGATTGGTGGAATTCTCTTTATCCCAAAACCGAGCGTCTCTATACTGTCATTGCCGATGCCATCCAGGAAATAAACCCCGAAACAAAAATCGGTTATATGTCCATCTGGGGAAACGACATTCCACAATGGGCTGAGGCAAGTCGGGCCGTTAAAGGCCGTCCCGGCGGCGGTTTTTACGACGAACGAACGCCCCTCGCTGTGTTTGATAAGTGCCTGGCTGTACAGTTGCAGCTGCAAAGCTATCCCGAAAGAATCACCGATATTCAGTATGAATACGAAGCCTTTAACTATCAGACCTTAGACCGCTCCATTCATTTTACCGAACTGGAGTCTACCCTGGCACTGATGTCCGGCTGTAATGGCGTGCTGTATAACAATGATATTTTTTACGACAGGCAACCACTGCTTGATATGCTGGCATCTTCCTCTAAAAAATGGGATGTACTGACCGAGAAAAATCAAGGTTTACAATCCGCCGGTGTTTACTGTGTCGGTCGTGGTCTTGCCAGAACCCTTTGCGAGCTTGGTATTCCCATAACCTATGATTTTGAAAATGCCCTGGCCTTCTTTGTCCTGGGCGATGCCTGGAACACCTTGAGCGATGAAAAAATAAGGTTCATTCTGCAAAAGGGCGTTATGACTGACGGACGTGGTG